>CALGLY010000131.1 GCA_937959095.1 uncultured Saprospiraceae bacterium | reverse complement strand
TCCTTTACGCTGCGTTAAAAAGCCTCGCCGTAGCTATTGCTATGCCTACGTTTTTTGCCTGCTTGCAGCAGACAAGCCTTGCTTAAAGAAAAAATAGCTTCGCAAAACCCGCCTGCTCCGCTTGTCGGGCAGGTTTTGGTAGCTTATTTTCTACAAATCCCCTTATGTGTAAAGGTAAGTACCACTTAAATAAGCACAAAGGCCAAGCACCAGACCCTGTAGGTATAAATTTCCAAACCAGTCTTGCATTCACAAATGTAATCTTTTTAAATGCACCTTAAAAATTTAACGAACACGCTCTTCATAACGAACGCTTGCACTATCTTGACTCATCAATACGATATTATAAGTTCCTTTCGGAAGTACCAAAGCCGTTTCAGAAGCTACACTTTCTAATTCTACTATGTCCATAGGTACAGCGTTCACGCCTTCCTTAGCAACTTGTGCCTTCACAAGAATCGGGAAATTCAGTCCTTTCAAATACTTCTTTCTTATCGGAACGAATTGATTATCGGCTATATCTAATAACCAATTTGGGCGATTTTTAGTATACCTCGTACGAGGGTGATAAAGCAAAACGTCAAAGTGTTCATTGCCAAATAGTTCACCTTTTTCATTTACTAAGACACTCGTTTCCTCCGCTTCCACTAGCGAATAATAAGGACTTTCTGCTAAGGCACGCTTCTCACACAAAACATCTTGGTAAATCGTGAAGGGATCAACTCCTGTCCGTTGTTTCAGGTGATAAGCCATCCAATTATCTGTCTCGTATTTTGTTCTGCCACTTTCTATTGCATGGTACCAACCGCAGTGAATCAAGATTTTTCCTTCTGGATGCGCTTTCCTATAGCGTTCAATATTAATGGCTTGGGCAAGGTCACGTTCTAGCTCACCATTGATACTTTCCACCCGTTCATATCCAAAAACTTCAAAGCCAATTTCAATTGCAGCGCGCACTAAACTTCCCATTTGTGGTTCTCTTGTATACGTCCCTGTCAAAGGACTATTCAATGGGTAGCCTCGGCTATTTAGTGCTTCATCTAGTAGAAATTTAGTGCTATCATCATAACTTGGTGTCAGCGTTTCAAGCCCTAAATGCCGAAAACCATTCGCATAGAAGGCAGCAAGCATTTTTCGAGTAAATACGCGATGCGAAGGTTTTTGGTGCGCTTCGCTAATAATGACAACTTGCTCGTCTTTTGTACGTTCTGCTAGATAATCTATGGCATTTACGGGTTTATAATTTAGGAATGCAAGACTATCTTTCTGCGACAAACTATCTAACCCCCACTCTAATTCAAGTTCGTAGCTTTCCAGAGCTTTTTCATATTGACCAATAAAGGTATAATAATAAGCGGCACTTGATTTCCGTTCCATTTCCTCCATTTCGAAACTGAATTTTAAATCATGTAATGGAATAGAGGAAGGCTTTATATTTTCTTCCAGTAATTTTTGTTCGCAATTTACGAATAGCACACACAGGGAAAATAGCCAAATTTGTTGTAGCTTCATGGTTTGAATATTTTGAAAAAAAAAGGAATGTTTAGTCGATTCTAAAGTAGATGCCGCAAAGCAAATACGAAACGTCCTTTATCAAGATGTCATCGCCAAGTACTTTTGGTGCATTTGGGGTTTAAACAATTATGCAAGATCAATACCATACAATAGCAGAGCCAAGCATTGGCGAATTTA
This sequence comes from uncultured Saprospiraceae bacterium, assembly GCA_937959095.1. Taxonomy (GTDB): domain Bacteria; phylum Bacteroidota; class Bacteroidia; order Chitinophagales; family Saprospiraceae; genus JAAUTG01. Next base: position 1,455 of record CALGLY010000131.1, on the reverse strand, counting down.
AAGATAAAGGTAGCAAATTTCATGCCTATGCCTTCCCTGTAGAAAGTGAAGAAGAAATCATGCAATGTCTGCAAGAGGTGAAGAAAGAACACTTCAAAGCACGGCATCATTGCTATGCCTATCGCTTGGGGATGGATAGAAATAACTTTCGTGCTAATGATGATGGCGAACCTTCTAGTACGGCGGGCAAACCAATATTGGGCCAATTGGATAGCTTTGGAGTAACCAATGTTTTCGTAGTAGTAGTGCGTTATTTTGGTGGAACAAAGTTAGGCGTTTCTGGCTTGATAAATGCGTATAAAACCAGTGCAGCAGAAGCTTTAAGTGCAGCAGAAATTATCCAAAAAACCGTATGTGATGTCTATCAAGTTGCATTCGAATATGCCGTGATGGGCGATGTGATGAATGCGATCAAAAAACTAAACCTGGAAATGCAAAACCAAGATTTTGGAGCTGCCCCTACGCTAGAACTCTCTATTCGCCAAAGTGAAGTGGAAGATACACTAGTACGTTTAAAGGCACGTATTGCCAAGATTTCAGCAGAGGAAGCCGCTACCTTGGAGGAGTTTGATTTAGCAGATATTACTTATCAACGGACTGTTTGAATGCCAAATTGAAAATGGAGAATTAAAAATTGAAAATTAAAAATGCCTTTTGTAAAGGCATTATTAGAAACATATTACATATTTTAATTATTAATAATTTTTAATTCTCCTTCGATAGCAGTAAACGCATCCCCAACGAAAAATGTCGCCCAGCCATCGCACGACGTTCCACTACAAAATAGCGTTCATTCCAAATATTATACGCATTTAAAAAAAGGGTAGCACTTCCTGTTTGCCAATTTTTCGAGTATTGAAGACGTAATTGCCCCAAATCATAAGCAGTTAAATCTAGATTAAGCCCACGCGATTCGCCTGTGTAGCTATGCCGATAATGCGCATAAAATCCATTCCAGCGAAAAGTCAATTTAGCAAATCCCTGCTGCTTCGGAGTATAATACAGTTGCTGCCCTTCGGCTATGCGCGGTTTTTCAAGTGCAATTTGGTTCGTAGATTTTGTAAAATTATAGCCAATATCTAATTTCAACTCTGCCTTTGCCATAGGATAAATCAAGCTCATTCGCCGCTCCAATCCCCTACTCCACACTTTAGCAATATTATTGGAAGACCAAAACGTTTGCTCGTCTTGAATACTCCAAAGTATCCAATTTTCAATAACTCGATTGAAAATGGTACTAGAAATTGATATGTTTATGCCTTTAAACGTAAAGTGATTCGCCATAGTCAGTTCTTGACTCCAACCATTTTCCGCTTTCAAATCAGGATTGCCACCTGGTCGCCAATAGCGATCATTGAGCGTAGGAAGGCGATAGTTCTTACTGACTTTAGCGCGAAGTTCTAGCTTTTTAGAAGGGCTAAAATTAAATCCTAAATTGGGCACAAAAGGCTGAAT
>CALGLY010000130.1 GCA_937959095.1 uncultured Saprospiraceae bacterium | reverse complement strand
ACACAATTCTTATTTCTGAACAACTCTTTGAATATTCTCAATTATCAATACGAATATACTTTAAAAACTTCGTTCCTTTGCTTTCCTATTTTTGGTCTTTTGAACCATATAAGACGTATAAGCTCATATAATAAAAATCGCAAAGCGATTTAATAAAAAACTTAAATATCCTTATATGTCTTATATGGTTCAAAAAAAAAGAAAAAATCTAAGTCATGCCACGGATTTCGACAAGAGGCAAAAATGTACCGCTTTCTCCATTCCGAAAGCTTATACCTATAGCAAATGCTGCAAAAGCAAAAGGGAGAAAGGTCTATCACCTGAATATTGGACAACCTGATATTCCTACACCACCGCAAGCCATCAAGGCCTTGCAAGAAGCAGATATAGAAATATTAGCCTATAGTCCTGCTGTTGGAATAACCTCTTATCGAGAACGCTTAGTGGAATATTATCAGCGATTCGATATTCAAACCGATATTTCTAATATCATAGTGACTACAGGCGCGTCCGAAGCGATACAATTACTCTGTTGGGCTTGCTTCGATCACGAGGATGAGATGATTGTTCCAGAGCCTTTCTATGCCAATTATAATGGCTTCGCACATAACGCAGATGTAGTAATTCAGCCTATCACTTGCGATATAGACAGCGGTTTTGCGCTGCCTAAAATCGCAGATTTTGAGCGGATGATTACGCCGCGTACAAAGGCGATTTTTATTACCAACCCGAATAATCCGACAGGCTGCTTCTATAGTGAAGAAGTGCTTCGTCAACTCGGAGCATTGGTTAAAGAATATGATCTTTACTTGGTAGTAGATGAAGTCTATCGCGAATTTTGCTACGATGGACAGGAATTTTTCTCGGTACTAAATATTGAAGGCTTAGAGGATAATGTCATCGTCGTAGATTCCGTATCGAAACGATATAGTGCTTGTGGTGCGCGCATCGGAGCAGTAGTAACACGCAATCAGGAACTCTTAACAACTTTAGATCGCTATGCAAAGCTACGCTTAAGTCCTCCGGGTTTAGGACAAATCTTAGCAGAAGCAATGATTGAAACCGATGGCGATTATATTAAGGAAGTGAAAGTCGAATATGATAATCGTCGAATGGTAGTCTATGAACGCTTGAAGAAAATGAAAGGCGTAAAGAACTATAAGCCTGGTGGCGCATTTTATTGCTTCGCAGAATTTCCTATTCAGGATTCGGATGATTTTTGCAAATGGCTGCTCACCGATTTTGAACATAAAAACAGTACGGTAATGCTTTCGCCAGGTAGTGGTTTTTATGCAACTGCTGGCTTAGGACAAAATCAAGTACGCATTGCTTACGTTCTAAATAGCGATGACCTCCATGCAGCAATGGATTGCTTGGAAATAGCCTTAGCACGCTATGTGAAAGAGGTCGAGCAAAAAGAAAACGTTTTATCTATATAGAAAGGGAGAGGAGTGAGAAAATGAGATAGGGAGAAGAATTTTTAATTCACTTCTCTCCTTTTCTCAATCCTCTCACACTCTATTAATAATAAACAATGAGAAATGCCTACCTATTTGATGCCATACGCACGCCGCGAGGCATTGGTAAATCAAGCGGTGCTTTATATGAAGTAAAACCAATTGATTTACTTACTACGACTTTCCATGCGTTGAAGGAGCGAAATGCACTTCCTACGCAAGAAGTTTCGGATGCCATCATAGGTTGCGTAACACCTGTGGCAGGACAAGGCAGCAATATTGCAAAAGCAGCTCTGTTACACGCGGGTTGGCATAATAGATCGGCAGGTATGCAAATCAATCGCTTCTGCACATCGGGTTTGGAGGCGATTAATTTGGCGATGCTCAAGGTGCGCTCTGGTTTTGAAGAACTAGTAGTCGCTGGTGGCGTGGAAAGCATGAGTCAAATACCGATGGGAAGCGATGGCGGCGCATTGATAGATGACCCAGAAGTGATTGATCGCGTGAATTATCTACCGCAAGGAGTGGCAGCAGACTTGATAGCTACGATAGAGGGTTTTTCAAGGATGCAAGTGGATGAATATGCCTTGCTTTCGCAGGAACGAGCGGTCACAGCATTACAAAAAGGCTATTTTCAGAAGTCGATTATTCCTGTGAAGGATCAGAATGGGTTAATCATTTTAGAGGAAGATGAATATTTGCGTCCCGATAGCACGATAGAAGGCTTGAATAATTTGCCGACTTCCTTCACGGCTTTAGGCGAACTCGGTTATGATGCCCTCGCGATGCAAAAGTATCCAGAAGTGGCGAGAATTAATCATGTGCATACGGCTGGAAATTCCTCTGGGATTGTAGATGGCTCGGCTTTGGTACTTATTGGTTCGGATAAAAAAGGAAAAGAAATCGGGCTGAAACCACGTGCCAAAATCGTTTCGGTAGGTCTCGCTTGCGTGGAACCAACCTTGATGCTCACTGGCACAATACCTGCGGCACAGCACGCATTAGCCAATGCAGGCATGCAAGCGAAAGATATTGACCTATGGGAATGCAACGAAGCCTTTGCTTCTGTTGTCCTTAAGTTTCAGCAGGCAATGGATATTAATATGGAACAACTCAACGTTAATGGAGGAGCTATTTCATTGGGGCATCCATTGGGTGCAACAGGTGCCATGCTAGTCGGCACGCTTTTAGATGAACTAGAACGCCGCAATCTTACTACTGGACTAATCACTATTGGTGCAGTAGGCGGCATGGGCGTGGCTACTATCATCGAGCGGGTTTGATGCGTTTTGAGTGATGAGTGATGAGATTCTATTTAGAAATATAGTGTCTCTTTGATAGTGTATTTGCTAAATTGAAAATGAAGTTTAAGAATAGATTATTAAAAGTTAATGAACAAAAAAAACTCAT
>CALGLY010000129.1 GCA_937959095.1 uncultured Saprospiraceae bacterium | reverse complement strand
CTCTTCTCTTTTAATCAACTCGTCCCAACCTGCTCTAAGCAATCGGTGCAGCCAACAACTCTTTCGAAATTCCAAAAGCATCCACCAAGGCACACGACTGATGGCGCACCACCGCACACAATTCATCTACAAGGCGAGTGATAGCTTTCGTTTTCGCGCTTTCCATATAGCCACGTTCCAAGTACCAACCCTTGTGTTGCTCCATGGTGTGTAGAGCGTAGAGGTCACAGACTTGTTTTAGAATCGTCTTTTGTTCTAGGTTTTCTTCCGCATCCACTACTTTTATAAATTGCTCTAGCACGGTGCGCTCCACAAAAGCTTCTGCGAGGTCGAGCATGGCACGCTGGCAACTCATAGCCGCATCATAAGACGAATGTCCTGCCTTGATTAAGCCGCGCATTTTCTGGCTGATATACAGTTTCATCCGATCTTCGTGGTATTGGAAGGCTTGTAGCTGCGTTTCGCTATCGAGCAGGTGTTCGCGGCTTGTGTTACGTTTTGTGATAGGGTTCATTTCGGTGATGGCAGTTACGACTTGCCCCCCCACGAAGCGGAGCATTCCAAATGCGCCATCTTCATTAAATTCTTGTCGAAATTTAGTGAGTACGCCTTTCGCGACTAGCTGCATTAGTACCGTATTGTCGCCTTCAAAAGTAGTAAAAATATCCGTATCCGCTTTCAGTCCTGCGAAGCGATTTTCGGCTAAGTAGCCCTTTCCGCCGCAAGCTTCGCGGCACTCTTGTAGCGTTTCTGTCGTGAACCAAGTCGCGTAGGATTTCATGCCTGCCGCTAGAGTTTCCACTTCTCGTATGCTTTCTTCATCGGCTTCCAAGAAGCGTCCGAGTAGATAATCCAAACCAAAATGAATCGCATAGGATTTTGCCAATAGCGGCATCAAGCGACGTTGGTGACTTGGATAATCAAGAATGAGTACTTCGGGCGTATTAAAGTCTTTGCCAAATTGTCGGCGTTTCAAAGCATAATTTACTGCAATATTTAGTCCCGATTTTGCACCGCTCAAGCCTGCACGTGGCACACATACGCGCCCACCTACTAGTGTACCAAGCATAGTAAAGAAACGACGGGAAGGATTTTGAATTGGACTGCTGTAGTTGCCGTTTTCATCTACATCTCCAAAGCGATTCAGAAGATTTTCGCGTGGTACACGCACATTATCGAACCAAATGCGTCCGTTATCCACGCCATTCAATCCGAGTTTGTAGCCATTATCTTTCACTGTTCTGCCTTCTAGCAGATTGTCTTCCTTGTCGCGGAGTGGCACGAGTACGGCATGAACGCCTTGATTTTCGCCTTTCACTATGAGTTGGCAAAAAACCGATGCCATGCGACTATGCAGTGCGTTTCCGATATATTCTTTTCCTGCTGCTTCAGTAGGCGAATGGACTATGAATTCATCCGTTATGGGATCGTAAGTTGCGCTTGTTTCGAGTTGGCGTACATTCGAGCCGTGTCCTGTTTCGGTCATTGCGAAACAGCCCGCTAAGTCGAGTGTGCCGATGTCTTTTAAATATTTTGTATGGTGGCGTTCTGTACCGAGGGCATGCACACTTCCTCCAAATAAGCCAAATTGCACCCCAAATTTAATCGCTAAACTCATATCAAAATAGCCTAGCATTTCGAAGACGGTAGCATAGCCTTCCATATCGCCACCACCACCGTATTCCTTTGGGTAAGCGAGTGCGCCAAAACCTTGTGCCGCTAGAAGTTTTGTCCATTCTAGCACCTTTAAGCGATACGCATCCTTTTCTGGAATAGGCTCACGCTTAAACGCAGGATCTTGCAAGAGGGTTTTCATGCGTTGGCGTAATTCAGGCTGATGCTTATCGAGCAATTTATTCAGCGAAGCGGCATTGAACGTAGCATTGCAACGCTCGCCTTCTAGTTCGCGTTCTTCATTGATTTTATCCTGAAAAATACGCTGAAAAGTCAGGATATCTACATCACCGAGGGCTTTTTCGAGTTCCTCTAAGGCTTCTTTCGTCTCAGTCGATGACCACTTTATATTCGCGTCGGGTTCTAGGTATTGTACTGCGCTTCGTTGTGCCATCTCTATGCCCAATTCGGCTAAAGATCGCCGCGCATCTTTAGGCAATTGTATCGCTGTTTTTCGCAATTCAATTTCCCAATGCTTAAATAATTCTCGGGAAGGTGGCCGCGCAGGATTCATCCATTGTTGCAAAATGGCTTTTTCTTTTGGCTTCAAAAAGCCCAACTCTTGCACTTTATTTTGCAATAATTCTACTTCGCTCGGACTCAACACACGGTCTGCCCAAGCGACATAAAACATGGGCATCAAACTTTGCACCCCTGGCGAATAGAATGGAAGAATAGGAGGATTAGCACTCATGACTTTATGTTATTTAGGGAGTAGATTATTTATTACCTATTCCCTTATTTTTTGATATTTTTCCTTTTGAAAAGCTATATAATAAAAAACCGTTACTTCAAACATACTCTTAGTTCTACTTTAAGACTCTCGGCTACATTCTACTAAGTACTGATTTAGAGTTTATTATAAAACATTTAAACCTTGTTTTAATAAATTAATTCTCGTCTCCATCTTTATAAAGATGGAAGGGTTAAAATTGATAAATTCCTGAT
>CALGLY010000128.1 GCA_937959095.1 uncultured Saprospiraceae bacterium | reverse complement strand
GCCTCGAATACTAAAAAAATAAGCTTAGTCAAAATACAAATAAACTTTTGTTACAGTGTACTAATTAATGTCGCTAGAGTTTTTATGTAATTGCCTTATCAAATCTATTCCTTAATTTGCATCAAAATTTGTCCAATTTGGGAAAATTATTCTTTGCCTATTACTAGTGAGATTTTTGCAAAGCAAGAAAATCTCACGCCTGCCCGATGGCAGGCGGGTCTCAAATCTTAAAATCTCACATCTACTTATAAAACACAAATTAGATGCCACTTTCTATACAGGAAATAGCCACATTACTCGATAGTGCTGCACATCAAGCACAATCCACAGAACAAATCAGTACCAAACAACGCATAGAACTCGCAGAAGCCTATGCTATTCAGCAAGCTTCCATTGCATTACGCTACACTAGAGGCGAAACGCTAGTAGGTCTGAAAATGGGTTTCACTAGCAAAGCGAAAATGGAACAAATGGGTGTACACGAACTCATTTGGGGACGCTTGACAAGCAGCATGCACATCCAAAATGGAGGGAACTTGAATTTTCAAGACTTCATCCATCCAAGAGCCGAGCCTGAAATCGCCTTCAAAATAAAAGAAGATATAAACGAAGCCCTCACCCTCGAAAATGCTGCCGACTATGTAGAAAGCATTGCAGGTGCAATAGAAATCATAGATTCACGCTATCAAAATTTCAAATTTTCCTTAGAAGATGTCATCGCAGATAACTGTTCTTCGGCTGCTTTTGTAGTGGGCGATTGGCACGCGCCTGATACCGATATTGCTGACTTGAAAATTGAATTAAGCATTAATAAAGAAGTTGTGCAAAGCGGTAGTTCTAAGGCTATTCTAGGCAATCCTTGGGAGTCGCTTGTAGAGGCATCACGCTTGAGTATCAAGTATAAAGAACCTATCAAAAAAGGGATGATTATCTTAGCTGGTGCAGCTACGCCTGCGGTCTACATCAAGCAAGGTGATGCAATTGCGGCAAAGGTGGAAGGATTAGGACAAATTAAGCTACATGCATAAAAGTTCAAGTTCAAGTTCAAGAGTCAAACGCAAGTTCAAGATTATGGCTTTCATTTCACTTGAACTTGCATTTGACTCTTGAGTTTGAACTTTATTATTTATTAGGATGAAGAAAATAAGCAACTACATAAACGGCGAATTTCAAGCCCCACAAGCAAGAAAATATTTAGACCTCTACAATCCCGCGAAAGGGGAAGTTTATGCTGCTGTTCCAGATTCGGAGGAAGCAGATATGGAACATGCCATCGCTGCTGCCAAAGCCGCTTTTCCTGCCTGGTCGAAGACAAGTAAGGAAGAACGCCACCGCATCATGATGGCAATTTCGGAACGAATAGAAGCGAATTTAGATGCACTTGCCCTAGCAGAAAGTATAGATAGTGGCAAGCCACTTTGGTTAGCGAAAGCGGTAGATATTCCACGTGCGGCGAGTAATTTTCGCTTCTTCGCGACGGCTGCTATGCAATTTTCGAGCGAATCGCATGAAATGAAAGGGCAAGCGATTAATTACACTTTGCGGCATCCGTTGGGCGTAGTAGGCTGTATTTCTCCCTGGAATTTGCCTTTATATCTCTTCACTTGGAAAATCGCGCCAGCCCTTGCAGTCGGGAATACCGTAGTAGCCAAACCTTCCGAAGTGACCCCGATGACCGCTTTTTTACTTTCTAAAATTTGTCAAGAAGCGGGATTGCCAGCAGGTGTTTTGAATATCGTCCATGGTCTAGGACACAAAACAGGGGCTGTGCTAAGTACACATCCTGATGTGAAAGCGGTTTCCTTCACGGGTAGTACGAAAATCGGTCGTGAAATAGCGAAAGTAGCTGCACCGCTCTTCAAGAAAGTATCCTTGGAAATGGGCGGCAAAAACCCAAATATCATCTTCGCAGATTGTAATTTTGAGAAGATGTTAGACACGACGCTACGTTCCTCTTTTGCCAATCAAGGGCAGATTTGCTTGTGTGGTTCACGGGTTTTTGTAGAGGCTTCCATCTATGAAAAATTCAGAGCCGCTTTTGTAGAAAAGACCAAGCAATTGCGCGTAGGAAATCCTTTAGAAGATAGTAGCAGAGTAGGAGCAGTCGTCTCGAAAGCACATTACGAAAAGATTTTATCCTATATTGAAATTGCAAAAAGCGAAGGTGGCACAATACTCGCAGGAGGAAATGCCGTGCAGCCCGATGGCTTGAATGGCTGGTTTATAGAGCCAACCATTATAGAAGGACTCTCGAATGATTGTCGCGCCAACCAAGACGAAATATTTGGGCCAGTTGTCAGCATTATGCCTTTCCAAAGCGAGGAAGAAGTGCTAGGCTATGCCAATGGTAGCAAGTACGGCTTATCTGCTACCCTTTGGACAGAAAATCTAAGTCGTGCCCACCGCATGGCAACCGAAATAGAATCGGGTATTGTGTGGGTAAATACCTGGCTACTCCGCGATTTACGCACGCCTTTCGGAGGTATGAAAGACTCTGGAGTTGGGCGCGAAGGCGGACTAGAAGCCTTCCGTTTTTTCACCGAAGCAAAAAATGTTTGTATCCATTACGGTGGACGGTAGACGGTCGCTTCGCTTGACGGCAGACGGAATGTACA
>CALGLY010000127.1 GCA_937959095.1 uncultured Saprospiraceae bacterium | reverse complement strand
CTACTGCATGTCCGCCTCTGCGTCTTCCCTCGAAGGTAAACGGAGTTGTCACGATGCCTACGGTTAGGATGTCGAGTTCTTGCGCTGCTTTCGCAATGATTGGAGCTGCTCCTGTACCCGTTCCACCGCCCATACCAGCCGTGATGAATAACATTTTGCAATTGTTCGATAGATATTGGCGCACTTCCTCTATGCTTTCCTCACAAGCCATCTTGCCGATATTCGGCTTCGAACCTGCTCCACGTCCTTCCGTCAGACTTGGCCCAAGTTGCATCTTCACAGGCACTGGACTCAAATCCATTGCTTGCGAATCTGTATTACAAATCGCAAAATCAACACCAACAATACCTTGGTTATACATGTGGGTCACGGCATTGCTACCGCCACCACCAACACCTATTACCTTGATAATCGGTGTCTCATTCATCTCGTTTAATATTTTCATCATCATAAGCGATGGGTTTTAACTTGTTGTTGGACTTTATTTAGATTTCTCCTATCTAAATAAAATTAAAATTTAGAATCTGGCTCTGCCTCAAACCACTCTTTCGTGCGATTAAATAACTGCTCGTACCACTTGCTATTGTCTAGTTCTGGCGTTGCTACTACTGCTTCCTCTTGTGTTTCTGCTACTTGAGGAGCAGCTTCTACTGGCTTCGCTTCATGCTTATAACGTACGATTCCACTCTCTACATCACTGATTCCTTTCAGTAGCAAACCAATAGCTGTTGCATAAATCGGGCTGCTTACTTGCTTGGAATAGCCATGTGCTAGATGCTCCACAGGTACACCAATGCGTGTAGGCATTCCTGTATGAAACTCGGTAAGTTTCTCGATGTGATTCATCAATGCACCACCGCCTGTGAGTACGATACCTGCTATCAATTTGCGCTCATAGCCTGAACGCTGAATCTCCCAAAGGACATAATCCAAAATTTCCTCTAAACGCGCTTGTATTACGTGTGCAAGATTCTTTTCAGAAATCTCCTTTGGCGCACGACCACGCAAACCAGGAATGGTAATGATACGATTATCAAATACCTCATTCGCTAGAGCCGAACCAAATTTTATCTTCAATTTCTCTGCCTGTCCGTCCATGACGCGGCAGCCTTCTTTAATGTCTTTTGTAATGATATTTCCACCAAAAGGCAAGACCGCCGTATGACGAATGATTCCTTCTTGGAAAATGGTAATATCCGTTGTACCGCCACCTATATCCACTAGTGCTACGCCTGCTTCTTTCTCCTCTGCGCTCAATACTGCCGCCGCCGAAGCGATTGGCTCAAGCGTCATGCTCGCCGCTTTCAGGCCTGTACGTTCTACACAACGGTAGATATTATTAGAAGCCGTGATTTGGCCGGTAATAATATGGAAATTTGCCTCCAAACGCACGCCCGACATCCCGATAGGGTCGTTGATACCACGCTCATCATCTACCGTGAATTCTTGTGGAATCACATGTAGAATCTTATCACCTGGTGGCAATACCAATTTGTGCATATCGTGGATTAACCGCTCGATATCCGCTTTGCTTATTTCGGTATGATTGCTATCACGCGTCAATAGTCCGCGATGTTGCAAACTCTTGATGTGCTGCCCTGCAATACCTACATGCACATGGGTGAACTCCTCTTTAGATACCCGTCCTACCATCGCAGTTGCCTCCGTGATAGCGCGCACTGTTTTCTCAATATTCGATACCACGCCGCGCAATACGCCTACGGAATCTACTTTACCGATACCTAGCACTTCTACTCGCCCATGTTCGCTCCTTCGACCTGCTATAGCACAGACCTTGGTCGTCCCAATGTCTAGTGCAACTACTAGTGGATTATGATTTGTGTCGGTCATTTTCTCGTGGAATGTTTTAATTCGGCTTTATTTTTTAGTCTTTAAAAAATCCCCAAAGACTAAAAGCTAAAAATCCATTTACTTTTTACAAACAATCTGATTTTCAAATCGTATATCAACCATCTTATATTTCTGCCAGCCCTCATGCGGAATGGCTTCTTTATAAAATATTTTCAATCGTTTCAATTTCGGTTTTATATTAATGTATTTACCGAAAAGTATTTGCTGTTTTCCTATTTTAGGAACAAATGCAATGTCTCCATTCTGTGCTACATGCACTTGCTCGATGAGTGCATTATAAAATTCATCCGCCCGAATGATATGAATGAGGTCGAAAATATTTTTTAGTAAATAATTTTCGCGTGTCATCAAATCTGGCACATGCGGCGGAATATAGCCCGTCACCACTGGCACTCTTGCGGTATAGTGCTTGGAGGTAGGCATAAAGATCCCATCTGGATCTAAGTAATAATCGCGCCCATCATGATCCATAATCCGAACAATTGGTGCGCGCTGCGAAATATCAATATTGATGATGTTATCCGCATCGAGATAGGCATCCGCATTTTTGACAAAGGCATTTTTTTCTAAAACTTCTTCTATCCTGCGAATATCTATGCGCTCTAAGCGGCTGCCTAATAAGTTTTCTTCAAAACTATTCGACAGGATATTCAGTACATCATCTTTCCGAATCAGGGTGCTATCCAAGCCTTCCAATGGCGTAATATGCACCGAAATATCAGATGACAAACTCACTTTCCGATTGTTCACCGCCGAAAAGAGTGCAGCTACTGCTAACAGCAGTATGGCTACCCACGCAAGGCGACCTAAGTATCGTATGAGACGTTTGTTATCCAACCTTTTTTAATTAAAAATTGATAATTAATAATTTTCAATTATCAATTCTCCATTATCAATTATTTCGCTAATTCAATCACTGCTTTTGCTATTTCTGCGGCAGCATTGGGCTTAGCGAGTTCTTTTATATTTTGACTCAATTTGCCTTGTTTTGCTTCGTCCTTTAGTAAGTCTAAAGCCATTGGCAATAAGTCTGTTTTTGCGACTTTATCCTTCACTAATAGCGCGGCTTTTTTATCCACCAACGCCATTGCATTTTTGGTTTGGTGGTCTTCTGACACATTCGGTGAAGGCACTAGCAACGCAGGTTTTCCTACAATGCAAAGTTCCGAAATCGTCAAAGCTCCTGCGCGTCCTATAATGATGTCGGATAGCGCATAAGCTAAATCCATTCTATCAATAAATGTCCGCGCTTCCACATTCGGGAGTTGTGCCGTTGCACCCTCGCGATAGTTTGCTTCGTAGAGTTTGCCCATTTGCCAAAGCACTTGCACGTCCTCCTTTTTCAAAAGTTCGGTGCTGTTCGCAAAGGCTTCGTTTATCGTTTTTGCTCCTAAGCTTCCTCCGAAAGCAAAGATTGTTTTTTTGCCTGCTTCTAAGCCAAAATGAGCATAGCCTTCGGCACGTTTATTTTCCAAGTCGAGTATATCCGAGCGTACTGGGTTTCCAGTGTACTGAATACGTTCCGCAGGGAAAAAGCGTTCCATATTGTCATAAGCCACACACGCTTTTTGAACGCGCTTTGCTAATAATTTATTCGTGACACCCGCATAGGAATTTTGTTCTTGTATCAAAGTCGGTACGCCTGCACGACTTGCTCTATCGAGCGTCGGGCCGCTTGCATAGCCTCCTACACCTACTGCCACATCGGGCTGAAATCGCTTCACTATGCCACGTGCTTTCCACAAACTGCTTATCAATTTGAACGGAAACATCAAATTCCGCATCGTCAATTTCCGATGAAAGCCACTAATATTTAGCCCTTCTATCGGATATCCCGCTTTCGGGACTTTTTCCATCTCTAATTTGCCTTTTGCTCCCACAAAAAGGATGTCTACATCAGGCTCTATTGCTCGAATCGCATTAGCGATTGCTATGGCTGGAAAAACGTGTCCACCTGTGCCACCGCCGCTTATGATTACTTTCATTTAGATGTGAGATTATGTGAATTGACAATTTAAAATTGACAATTGACAATGATTTTTTCATCATTATCAACGAACTACGATTAGTTAATAAACAATTTTTTTTTGTCCAAACGCTTAAAATATCACACACTTTATAGTGATAAGAATAGGCAAAAAGTAAAGTAATTATCAATTGTCCATTTTCAATTGTCAATTAAATTACCCACTCATTTCTACGTGCTTGCTTACACTCAAAATGATGCCGAAGGAAATGCACGTAAATAACAAGGATGTTCCTCCCATACTTATAATGGGCATTGTCAGTCCTGTTACTGGCACTAGATTTACGGCTACTGCCATATTCATTAAAGCTTGTAAAACTAGCATCGTACTTAACCCTATCGCAACCATTGCTCCGAAGGTCTTTTGACTCTTCGTGACTAGGCGCGTAGTGCGTACAAACAACATGATGTATAACAACATGATGAAAAAGCCGCCAAACAAACCATATTCTTCAATAATAATCGCATAGACAAAATCGGAATAGGGCTGCGGCAAAAAGTTACGTTGTATACTATTCCCTGGCCCAGATCCTAACCATTCGCCATTGGCTATCGCTATTTTTGCTTGTTCCACTTGATACAAATCACCTGTGCCATTTGTGAAATTCCGAAAGCGACTCACCCATGTTTCCATACGAATAACCTCTGGAAAAAATTCGCCTAAAGCAATCAAAAAAGTAAAGGCTACTACGCCTAACACCGCTAATAAAGCGATATACTGCAAGGCTACGCGCCCCATAAACATCATCGCGATACAAGTCAAAAACAAGACGACTGCCGTTGATAAATCGGCAGGTGCGATGAGACTGCATATCAATAGTACGGGAATGATAATGGGCAAAAATGCAGCTTGGAAATCCTTGATGTATTCTTGCTTCTTCGTCAATTCTCGTGCTAAGTAGATGACCAATGCTAGCTCCGCAAAATCGGATGCTTGAAAGGTCACGCCCACGCCTGGTACAGAAATCCAGCGTCGTGCTTCATTGATGTCTGCTCCTAGAAAAATGGTATACATTAATATAGGTATCGCCAACAAAATGAGGTAAGGCGCGGCTTTTTTGTAGCGTTCGTAGTGCATCAAGAAGCCGAAATAGGTCAATACCAACCCAAAGCTTAGAATAATGACATGCTTTAGCAGGTAAAATTCCGTGTTTCCACCCTTGTTCTGATACGCCAATGTCCCTGTCGAACTATAGACAATCAGAATAGAGAACATCGCCAATACTGCGAGTATTGCCCAGATGACTTTGTCACCTCTTAGTTCTGCATATATTCTTGTGCCTAAGGACATTTATATTTTTTGTAGTCTTTAGTCTTTGGCTATCTAAAAACCAAAGACCAATTCCCTAAAGACTAATCTATCTTAATTTTAAAGTCAAAATCGTTACTACTGCCAGCAGAATTGCTACAATCCAAAAGCGCGTTACGATTTTCACTTCGGACATTCCAAGCTTTTGATAGTGATGGTGCAAGGGCGACATTTTGAAAATGCGCCTACCTTCTCCATATTTTCGCTTGGTATATTTAAAGTACCCGACCTGTAATATGACCGACAGGTTTTCGGCTACAAAAATGCCGCAGAGTATAGGAATGAGTAATTCTTTACGAATCAAAATTGCCAATACTGCGATGATGCCCCCTAATGTCAAACTTCCTGTATCCCCCATAAAAACCTGCGCTGGATAGGAATTGTACCAGAGAAAACCCAAGCACGCACCTATAAAGCAAGCCGTAAACACCACTAATTCACTCGTCCCAGGGAGATACAGGATATTTAAATACTCTGAAAAGACTGTGTTTCCTGATACATAAGCTAATACAATGAGCGTACCGCCTATAATGCCCGAAACGCCCGTTGCCAGCCCATCTAGTCCATCCGTCAAGTTCGCGGCATTGGATACTGCCGTCACTAAAAAAATGATGAATGGAACAAAAATCAACCATGCTAAATCGTTTGCATTATCACTAAATAAGCCGATTATATCTGCATAGTCAAATTCATTTTGCTTCAAAAAAGGTACATTCGTCAGCGTCGTTTTCACATACGCGTAATCCTTGATTGTCCCATTTTCCATGGTCACAGGCACGGTTTCTGTTATTGCAAATCCTTGTGCTTCCGCCTCTGCTACATCCATACGAACTACAATGTCACTATGCCAAAGCATCGTCAATGCCACTACTAAGCCTAGCACGATTTGCCCCAAAATCTTGAAGCGCCCTTGCAAGCCTTCTTTGTTCTTTCTGAAGACCTTGATATAGTCATCCAAAAAGCCAATAGCAGCCATGAGTACCGTAGTGAAAAGCATGAGGAGGATGTAGATGTTATCCAATCGTGCTACCAAAAGACTCGGTATCAATATCGCCATGATAATGATGATACCACCCATAGTGGGAGTCCCTTGCTTCTGCTTCTGCCCTGCCAACCCCAAATCACGCACAGTTTCGCCTACTTGCAAGCGGTGCAACATCTTAATGATCTTGCCACCAAATACCATGCTGATAATGAGGGACAACACCATACCTACGCCTGCCCGAAATGTGGTAAACTGATATAGATTGGAGCCTACGAAATCGTATTGCTCGGATAAGTATTCAAATAAGTGATAAAGCATTATTTCTTATTTTCGTTCTGCTCAGATACCACAAATGTATCTTTTTTTTGGTTCAAACCAATTTCAAATTTCGAGTGCTTCTTTTAGCACCTGTTTATCGTCGAAAGGGTGCTTGATGCCCTTTATTTCTTGATATTTTTCGTGTCCTTTGCCTGCCACTAGGATAATATCTTCGCTTTGTGCGACTCTAGTAGCGGTGCGTATCGCTTGCTTTCTATCCGAAATAATCAGCACTTTGTGCGCTGTTTCTATCGGAATACCAGCCTCCATATCTTTCAAAATCGCTTCGGGTTCTTCACTTCTCGGATTATCTGAAGTCAAGATGATATGATCGCTATACTTGCAAGCCACTTTTG
>CALGLY010000126.1 GCA_937959095.1 uncultured Saprospiraceae bacterium | reverse complement strand
AAATGCGAATATTTATGAAGTCAATATTCGGCAATATACCCAAGAAGGCACGATCAAAGCCTTTCACGAAAAACACCTGAAACGCCTAAAAGATATGGGGGTGGATATTCTATGGTTCATGCCTGTTTTTCCGATTAGCAAAACCAAGCGAAAAGGTGGTTTGGGAAGCTACTATGCCGTCTCCGATTTCCGTAAGGTGAATCCTGAATTTGGCAAGATGGAAGACCTAGAAAGCTTACTGGCTCAAGCACACGACTATGGTATGAAAATCATTCTGGATTGGGTACCAAACCACACCGGCTGGGATCATGTCTGGATAAAGGAACACCCAGAATACTACACACAAATAGATGGAAAAATAACCGATCCTGTCAATTCAGAAACAAATGAATCGTGGGGCTGGACGGATGTTGCCGACCTCAATTATGACAATAAAGCCTTGCGCGCCAATATGATTTCAGATTTACTATTTTGGGTGAATGAAAAGGGTGTAGATGGCTTCCGAATGGATGTAGCTGGTGAAGTACCACTTGATTTTTGGGAAGCATGCATTCCTGCCTTACGTGCCGCGAAAGCAGATATTTTTATGCTTGCAGAAGCCGAAGAACCCGAACATCGGAATACTGCAACGCTCTTCAATATGTCTTATGGCTGGTCGTTTCATCACCTGATGAATGCTATTGCACAAGAAAAAGATAGTCTACCCTCTATAGATGCGTGGCTAGCACAAGATAGCGAACGCTTCGAGCAAGGACATCATATGCACTTCATCACAAATCATGATGAAAACTCTTGGAATGGAACCGTGGAAGAACGAATGGGCGAAGCAGCAGATGCTTTAGCTGTGCTTGCTTTTACTTTTGATGGAATGCCCCTGATCTATAGTGGACAAGAGGCGGGACTCAATAAACGCCTTGAATTTTTCGAGAAGGATAGCATTCCTTGGGGAACTTATGCTAAAGCAAATTTCTATAAAGTACTTCTTGATTTGAAGCACCGAAACAAAGCCCTCTGGAATGGCAATGCAGGTGGCACACTAAAGCGAATGCCGATTGGAGATGCGAACAGTTTATATGCCTTTTATCGAGAGAAAGCAGGAGAGCGAGTTATGGTCTTGCTCAACCTCAGTAAGTACGCTCAAAATGTCACCTTTGATTATGAAGCTTGCGAAGGGCTCTACTCCGATGTATTCACAGGACAATCCGTAGATGTAGAAAATGGGCAAATAATTAGTCTAGGGGCATGGGGCTATCAGGTACTTGAATTGCGATAATCCCTTTGAAAATTTTAAGCCTGCTCTAAAATAGATATCGAACTAAAAATGCTAAAACAAATTTTTCAAGGACTCTTTGGCTATCTGAAAGCCCTACGACTCATCAATCAATTAGGACTATGGCGATATGTCTTCATTCCAGGGCTAATAAGTTTGGTATTGACAGGCATTATTTTCACAAGTGTTTGGACATTTTCCGATAATATCGGTGAATGGGCAACCTCTTGGTACAATTGGCAAAAAGGCGGACAAGTTGTAGAAGCGATTGGTACGATTGTGAGTGGCTTGCTGATGCTAGTACTCGCTATTTTATTATTCAAATATGTGATTATGGTCGTCGTGTCGCCTTTCATGAGTCCATTATCGGAGCGTGTAGAGGCACATCTACGCGGCGAAGTTCAGCCCAAAGCCTTTCACATCACGACCTTCATGGCAGATATGGCACGCAGTTTAGGGCTTGCATTACGCAATGCAAGTTGGGAAATTGGAATGACTGTCCCCTTGCTATTACTTGGGCTTATCATTCCAATAATTGCACCATTTACGGCAGTATTCGTGTTTTTGATACAATCCTATTATGCTGGTTTCGGAAATATGGATTATACCCTAGAACGCCACTTCGATTTCAAAGGACGTATCCAATTTGTAAAACAGCATAAAGGTCTAGCGATTGGAAATGGTATCATCTTTATGGCTTTATTACTTACTATTGTTGGCTTTTTGATTGTCTTCCCATTGGCTACGGTAGCTGCAAGTATGCAAGTCGTTCCGTTACTTGAAGAAGAAAAAAAACATCTAAATTAGCGGAGGGTTAAACAGACTTTTGAAGTTTTAAAAACTTCAAAAGTCTCGCCCTTTATTTTCTTTCCTGAATCAATTCTGCTCAATGCTTGATGAAAAAATATATCGCGTACAAAACTACTATAAAAGCCATCAAAAGAATGCCCTGTTTATTCTAATCTGGGGGCTTCTAGCACTTGCCTTTGGCTATTATGCCTATACGAATAGTAGCACCCCTTTTTGGAAAGGCATCACCTACCCTACTCTACTGCTTGCTTTGGTGCAAATCGTGCAAAGTACCTATATGCTCGTGCAAGGTAATAAGCAGCAAAAGATACTCGTACAAGACTTAGGAGCTGGTAAAACAAGTAGTATGACCAATGAAATCACCCGCCTTAATTCTTTTTTAGAAGTGCTACGTCGTCGTGCAATTTTGCAGCAAGTACTTATCGGACTAGGAATCGGTTTCGCGCTCACTGCCGTCTTTGCCGATTTATCGGATCTGATGATTGGTAGTGGTATCGGCTTGATGGTGCAAGCAGGCGTTTCTTATGTCGCGGATGTCTTATTGCAATGGCGTACTAGTTTATATGCTTCTGAATTGCGCGTAGAACGGAAGTAAAATCAACCAAATACCTCCCCCATACGTTTGCCATAGGAATGAGCAATCGCAAAATCATACATATTGATATGGATGCCTTCTTCGCTGCGGTGGAGCAGCGTGATTTTCCCGAATTGCGCGGCAAACCAGTAGCCGTAGGTGGCGCAGCGAAACGAGGCGTAGTAGCATCCGCAAGTTATGAGGCGCGCCGCTATGGAGTGCGATCCGCCATGCCTAGTATTACAGCAAAGCGAAAGTGTCCGAATTTGATTTTTGTAAAATCACGCTTTGATGTCTATCAGGAAGTATCGCAGCAGATTCATTCTATTTTTTTGGAATATACCGATTTAGTAGAGCCGCTTTCGCTCGATGAAGCTTATCTCGATGTTACCGAACCGAAAAAAGGCCCGCATTCCGCTACTATTATCGCCAATGAAATTCGCGCCCGCATAGAAGCAACTACTCAACTAACCGCTTCGGCAGGTATTTCTTTCAATAAATTTCTAGCCAAAGTTGCTTCTGATATTAACAAACCCAATGGCTACAAAGTCATCACGCCTGAAGAGGCAATTCCTTTTTTGGAAAGCCTTAAAATCGAAAAATTCTTCGGCATCGGAAAAGTAACCGCGAAGCGAATGCACCGCATGGGCATCCACACAGGCAAGGATTTAAAACAGCTTTCGCAAATAGAACTCGTGCAACGATTCGGCAAAGCAGGACGGCATTATTATAGTATTGTTCGGGCAGATGATACGCGCAAAGTGAATCCCAATCGCATACGAAAATCTATAGGTGCAGAACGTACTTTCTCCGAAGACCTTACCGATACACAAGAAATGAAAGAACGCCTGCGCTATGTGGGCACGAAGGTCTTCGAGTATATGACTAAAAAACAAAACTTTGGGCGCACCGTAACGATAAAAATCAAAACGCCCGACTTTCAGACTATTACTAGAAGTAAAAGCTTCCAGAGTGAAATCCGAAATTTGGATACCTTATTAACTACCGTCTTCGAACTCCTCGGCCAACATCGGAAAGACTTTGACGCTGCCCGATTACTAGGCGTAACAGTCTCCAACCTAGAGCGCGAACACTTCGGAGAAGGTCTGCAATTGAGTTTTGATTTTGAACAGAAAAAAGAAAGCGATAACCATACTAGCAGCTAGAAAAATCCGCATCTTCGCCTTTGAATAGATGTGAGACACGATTCGTTTATAAAACAAAAAATGCAAGCAGACGAATACAGACATAAAGGCGCACGCCGACGCTTGGTAGAAACCCTACGAAGGAAAGGCATAAAAGATGAAGCCGTACTCGCAGCCATCGGAGCAATACCGCGTCATTGGTTCTTAGACTCTGCTTTTGAGGTGCAAGCCTACGAAGACAAAGCCTTTCCTATCGGGAATGAGCAAACCATTTCGCAGCCCTATACCGTTGCTTATCAAACGGCTTTATTGGATGTTCAAAAACGCGAAAAAATACTAGAAGTTGGTACAGGTTCGGGCTATCAAGCAGTTGTGTTGGCAGCTTTGGGTGCGCGCGTCTTTACGGTGGAGCGTCAAGAAGCCCTATTTCATAAGACCCAACAGCTTATTGAACGCCTCAAGGTTACGAATATCCGTTGCTACCTTCGTGATGGTTATAAAGGCATTGCCGAGCTTGCGCCTTTCGATAAAATCCTCGTCACAGCAGGTGCAAATAGTGTACCAGAGCAGCTACAAGAACAACTTCGTATTGGTGGCAAATTAGTTGTCCCAATAGGCGAAAAGACGCAAGAAATGTATTGTATAGAGCGGCTCTCAGAGCATGAATTCGAGGCGAAAGTGTTTGGAAAATTTCAATTTGTACCCTTTTTAGAAGGCTTGGAGCGATTCAAGAAGTAAACAATTAACGCATTATAGCCTTGACGCATTATCGCATTAAAAATGAAACTACAAAAATCCTCCCAGCACGAAAACGTACAAGCCTATCAGTTTGGCTCAACGCCCTTCGGGAAGCCAAAGCTCTTTTCGCATATTTACTTTATAGATGGCTTGCTCATAGATACAGGGCATAGCAATATGCGCCAAGAAGTATTGGAAACCATAAAACCCTTGCCTGTTCATCAAATCTTTCTTACCCATCATCATGAAGATCATACGGGCAATATCGGGCTACTACAAGCCCATTTCAATTGCCCGACTTATGCCTCCGCAGCTTGCGTAGAACTCATGAAAAAACCACCAAAAATCAGCTTTGCACAATGGATGACTTGGGGCAAAGCCGAAGCCAATTTCAATATTCAAGTCAAAGAGAAAAGTATCCACACGCCGAAGCATAGTTTTCAGTTGATTCCTATTCCTGGACATGCTACGGATATGCTCGCGCTCTATGAAGCGGAACAAGGTTGGTTGTTCTCAGCAGATTTATGGGTAAAGGAATATATTCGCTACTTCATGCGCCCTGAGAGTATGGCGCAGCAAATCACCTCTCTCAAGCGCGTATTGGAATTAGATTTTCAGGTCTTGTTCTGTAGTCACAATCCGCACCTACAAGGCGGCAAAGCCAAACTCCAGCAAAAACTCCAATTCCTAGAAGACTTCTACGGGCGAGCCGCCGCTTTGCATCATCAAGGCTATTCAGCAAGAGCTATTATG
>CALGLY010000125.1 GCA_937959095.1 uncultured Saprospiraceae bacterium | reverse complement strand
CTTAGCAACTATCTATCTACACTTAGGAAATATTGAAGCAGCGAAGAAATTAGCTAAAAATATAGATAAGCCTATAAGTTTGACGGATTATTATTGGTATCACTTAGATATTTGTCTAGCTATCCACGAGGAGAATTGGGGAAAAGCCGAAGCCGATTTAGCTTATGGTATAAAACATTGTAATTTTAGAAAACAAAAGGATTTATATAAACGCAGCTTACGCTATGTAAAAATGCAATTAAAGAAATTCGATGCCCATTTTCAAGAAGAAATGGAGGGAATCCTTAGTGTTGAACCTAGTGATTTTCTAATCAAAGCGCACTATTATTCTATTTTAGATAAGGACACCAAAGCAAAAGTAGAACTTAAAACCTGTGAGCAGAAGTATCACGCTATGCCCTTTGTCATAGATACGGCGCAATTGCTTCGGGAGCGTTATGATTTTTCACCTAGCAGTAAAAGCTATTTATCTACAACACAATTAGATCAACGCATTCGCCAGAAAGAGATAGCGATGCTTGCCTCGGGGCTTTAGATATGCTTTGTTTTTTGAAAAATATAAGTTTTTTCTGTGCTTTGTGCTTTACTCATTCCACCACCGCCCAAACCCAACTACAAATCCTTCCCCTAGACAAACCCGAAAATTTCCTAGAAAACAAAGTAGAAATTCCTACAAGCATCGAAGATACGCCAAGTCTCACCACTACCTTGGCGACTTTGACAAAAAACTTACAGCAACAAGGCTACCTTGCCGCTTCTATAGATAGTATTTTACTAAAAGATAGCTCTACTTATCTCGCACTCCTACATGTGGGTGATGTTTATGAGTGGCTAGACCTACGCAATGGCAATGTAGATGAAGCATGGCTGACCAAAGCAGGTTTCCGGGAGCAACTATATCGCGCGAAACCGCTCCAAATAAAGCGCGTCCGCCAACTGCAAGATAAGCTACTGACGGAAGCAGAAAACAACGGTTTCCCTTTTGCTAAAACCCAATTGGATAGCATTTCAATAAAAGAAGGAAAAGTAGAAGCAGCTCTAGTAATGGACAAGGGGCAACTCATCATAGTAGACACGATTTATGTAGAGGGCAAAGTCGAGCTTTCCAAAAAATATCTCGAAAACTACTTAGGCATTCTACCTGATGAACCGTACAATAAATCGAAAATTCTACGGATACGGCAGCGCATACAAGAGTTGCCTTTTGTGGAAGAAGAAAAGCCTGTGGACGTGACGTTCTACGGCGAGCGTGCGGTCATTAACTTATATTTAAAACCTAAAAAAGCAAGCCGCTTTGACTTCATCGTAGGGGTGCTACCCAATACCATAACGAATGGAACGGTGCAAACGACAAGCTTCACGCTAACAGGTGATTTGAAAGGCGAATTCTACAATGCTTTTGGCTATGGCGAACAGCTTTTAGTGGAATTGGAGCAATTGCGCCCCGCTACGCCGCGCTTGAATTTATCGGTCAATTATCCCTACATTCTCAATTTGCCCTTTGGCGTGGATGGCAAATTATTGATTTATAAACAAGACACTACCTTGCTCGAAGTGGCTTCGGACTTGGGCGTGCAATATCTTTTGGAAGGCGGCAATTATCTGAAAGCGTTCTGGAATACGCAAAGCTCGGACTTGCTGAATGTGGATACCGTTCGTGTTCGGCAGCAAGGACGTTTGCCTGAAAATTTGGATTATCAGCGCACTGCTTTTGGTTTGGAATATTATCAACAAGCGTTGGATTATCGCTTCAATCCGCGTAAAGGTTGGAGCTTATTTTTGCGCGGTAGCGCAGGGCAAAAAAATATTGAAATTAATAATCAAATTATAGCCCTTTCCAATGATGAAACTAATTTTCAAAGTCTTTATGATAGTCTTGCTCTGAATAGTTTTCAATATGGACTCGGCGCGACTTTAGCGACTTACCTGCCATTAGGAAAACGCGCCACCTTGAAGCTTCAAAATCAAAGCCAGTTTATTTTTTCCAATAAACCCATTCTACAAAATGAGCAATTCCGAATAGGCGGCAATAAAATACTGCGGGGGTTTGATGAACAGTCGGTCTTAGCGACGCAATATTCCCTTTTCACGCTAGAGCCACGCCTATTGATTAGTACCAATTCGTATTTCTATGCCTTCGCAGATTATGCTTGGATACGCGATGCGACCAACGAACGAGACTTGGTGAATAATGCACTCGGTTTCGGTGCAGGATTGACCTTGGAGACGGGCGTTGGGGTATTTGGTATTAGTTTAGCCGTCGGGCAACGGGCAGATAGTCCGCTCAATTTGCGGAATCCGAAGATACATTTTGGTTATGTGAGTTTATTTTGAGAGAAATGAGATGGTGAGAAAATGAGAGGGCGGTATTTTTTTTAAAGCTCACCCTCTCATTTTTTCTCCTTCTCACTACTCCCCGCTTCCGCCTATCTTTCTTCCCGATTCTACGCGCTCATCGCCTTCATCTTCTTTCTTGAAAGTTTTCGCAATGGCGAGTTTTGCTTCATCACTACCTGGTTGCAGTTGGTAGGATTCTGTGCCGTATTGGACACGGGCTACGCCACGCATATCGCGCTCCACGAGTAGACTATAAGTACCCATGAAATCCTTTCGGAAAATCAGGTAACTGCCATCACTGAAGCTAATATGCAATCTATCTTCTAGCGCAGAAACACAAACACCCGGTAGATCTTTTTCTAGAGTAATAGATTCTTCGTAGTCCCCTTCTTTCACTACGATAGTACCATCTGTTGCAATTTCTACGCCATCCGTAGAAGTTATTCGACGCATCTTAATACGACGGGTAGTGAAAAACTGAACTTTTTTAATATCACCGAATTCCTCAATTTGTCTTCTGAGGTCGTGCGTGAACATCGTTTTCCCGTTTGATGCCTTTTGATTTGTGCTTTTACTTTTAGAAGTGGTGTCGCAAGAAAAACAAATTAAAGCGACTATAAACAGCACTAAGTATTTTTTCATGAGTAATGAAATTTTCGTTGGATTGTAAGTTTTATGATAACGGACAATGGATAAAGAACGTAATTTTGCCTACAATTATAGGAAACTTTTAAAAGATGTACTAATTGTTCTTCAAAAGCTGAAGGTGGTCTGCAAGAATATGAGTAGATGAAACGTGTATTTTTAGCGGATTCGTATCTATTTTAGAAAATCTTATTTTTTGCTGATTTCCTTAAATCGCAGAATTGTTGAATTGTAAAATCACCTTCTATTTTCTGCTACACAATATGAAAGTAATTTAACGATTTTACAATTCAACAACTTCACAACTTCAACTCTACCAATCTTTTTCGGGCTTCTTTTTATCGCCTCCTTTGCGGAGTTTTTCTTGCACTTTTTGCTCATCTTTCTCCACAATTTCTAGCAACTGCTCTGCCTCTTCGCGAGTCATGTCTTGTTGTTGCTGCTGTTGCTGTTGCTCCTCTTTGTCTTGCTGATCTTCGGATTGAGACTGCGACTGCTGTTGCTGTTGCTGGTCTTGTTGCTCTTGGTCTTGATTTTGCTGCTGCTCTTGTTGTTCTTGATTCTCTTGATCCTGCTCTTGCTGCTCCTGCTCTTGGTTTTGTTGTTGCTGCTGCTGCTGTTGTTGCTGTTGCTGAATCCGATATTGGCGTTGTGCTTGTGCCAAATTATACTTGGTTTCTACATCTTTCGGTTGATGACGCAGTGAATTTTTAAAAGCTTTAATACTATTTTCATAATCCTCCATTCTGTATAGCGAATTTCCCAGATTATGATAGGCTTGTGCCTTGGTTCGTTCATCTTTTGCTTCTTCGGCCGCTTTTAGGTATTGTCGTGCGGCTTCGTCTACGCGCTCTTGCCGATAGACGGAATTGCCAAGATTGTAGGTAGCTGTAGAGGAACGCTCTTGCTCCAAGCCTTTTCGATAATTTTCTTCTGCGGCTGTAAAATCACCTGTTTTATAATCGGCATCGCCATTCCGAAAAAGCGAATGTGCGGATTGTGCTACTAGTGTGCCACTCCCTACGATAAGGATAGCGGCTAGAATAAGGTATCTGAACATAGTTTTCAATTATCAATTTTTAATTCTCCATTTACTCAACGCTATTTCACCAATTCATAGCGTCCATAATACCAAAAACGAGGCATCAATTTTGGATTATCTTCTGGCCCATACGTATATCCAATCAATTCTAGTATATTTTCTTGTCGTTTTTCTTCTATATAATCCATCCGATAGGGGGCTTTTTCATTCCGTTTCCAAGAAATAAGCTTGTCGTTCATTATTTTTCCTGCTCGAAGTTGTAGGGTATCACCGCGTCCTTGTAGCACCGACCATAAATTGCCCTTCTGTATTTTATTAACTCCTGTATAGATAAGTTGTTCTAATTCCTTGCCTTCTTCATCGTAGTAGGTTTCTTGAATTTCTATGCGTTGAAAATACGGACTTTCGGAACGATAGTTGCGTTGCACATTCGCGATTTGTTGCAATTTTAAATTAGGATTTCGCAAATCAGACATATCTAATTGTTGCAATGCCTTTTTCTCGCGCTTGCTAGGCGATAAATCTTCAAAAATTTTGAGTTGTCCTTCCCATTGCCCTTCTAGATGTTGAAATACATCTGCAAATTTTTCATCGTTCTTTTCGATAACTGGCACAGTATCTATATCCTCTATAGCTACTTTAGATTGGCAAGCTAGGAGCGAAAAAAAGGCTATTACGACTAAAATATGTTTCATATTACATTATTTTTTTATAGAAGCAGAAGAATTATCAAAATTTTAAAATAGAGTTTACCTACGGAACTGTATATTTGTCCCCTATTTATTAGTAAAATATAATTCTGATACTTTTTAAGTTAACTATTATTTAGGCTTTCTATCTCTACTTGCTTTCCCCGATATGTTGCTTAACAACCCCTTCTAGTATATCAAATATTATCGAAAGCCTTCACAAATAAAAACATTATGATGCGTTTTGCTGTAAAAGTAACCCTTCTATCCTTCACTTTTATTTGTTGTTGTACTTTATTGTTGAGTGGACAGACACTTATCCAAACGATTTCTTCCTTTTCTGCCGGAAATTTCGATGAAAGAGATTGTGGGGATGGGAATACGGTCACTTTCGGAGGGTCGCTTTGTGTTACGGATTTGGAAGGAAGTGGTTGCATGAACTGTGGACCTTCTACCTCAGGAGACAATAGCAGTTCGTATAGTATTAATAATATTGACGTTTCAGATTTTTGTACGGTTATCGTTACAGTAGTTGCAGTAGGTACAGCCGATGTAGGTTTTGAAGGACAAGGGCAGTGTGGCGCGGATAGAATTCGAGTCCGTATATCCTCTGGTGGAGAATCAGAGAGTGAGACTGATTATCCGACAGGTACTTTTTATAGCGAGGCGATAGTAGCAGTACTTCCTGTTACAGGAGATCGATTAAACATTGATATACAAATAGGAACACAAGAAAAAACCGAACAGCTTTGTATCGAACAAATCATTATAGAAGGACAAGGACAAGGCATTTCAGCGCGTGCACAAGAAGAAGATATTCTTGCTTGTGAAGGAGACGATGTACGTTTGCGACTTAGTAGCACACAAGGAGGCGAAACCTATCAATGGCTCAATAGCAGTGGTAATAATATACCTGGTGCAACAGATGATCAGTATAGGATTAATGATGCTCAAATTTCAGATTCAGGACTGTATGCCGTTGAGGTGCAGAATAGCGATGGTTGTTTTAAATTAGTTGAATTTTTCGTAACCGTAGCAGCAGGAGGTACAGGAAGAGTGAGTCTAAGTGAGGTGGTAGATTGCGCTGGAGAAAGAGGAAGATTGAGAGCGCGAACAGAAAGTACGGATGCCGAAGGAGATTTTTATTATACCTGGATAAATGAAAGTGGCAATACTATACTAGAAGGAGCAGGTGAAGATGAATTCGATTTGGGTACTCTAGATATGGATGATGAAGGAGTTTATGGAGTATTTGTAGTCGACCCTAATGCTCCTTGCGAACCAGAAGATCCAGAATTTGCTTTTGTAGAAGTATTAGACGGGCCAGGGCGAGTACCTAATGATGATGTATTTGAGTGTACAGGAGAACGCGTACAATTACGTGCTAGACCGCAAGGTGATGATGACTATGATTATACTTGGACAGATGAAAATGGGAATACCATATTATCAGGAATAAATGAAGATCGGCTAGATTTTGGAAGGGTTGAAGAATCGGGAGAGGCGCTTTATTTTGTGATTGTAGAAGACCCAGATACAGGCTGTTTTAGTGAAGCAGAGTTTTTAGTAGTTATAGAAGATGGACCAGGGCAAATACAAGGAGAAGAAGATTATATCGCCTGCATCGGGGAATCGCTTACGCTAGATGCCCGTCCTGAAAACCCAGGTACCTATGAATTTGAGTGGGTTTTCCCAAATAACTCTCCCGCAGCTTTTACTGGTACGGATGGAACCGTAAACATTCCTAATATTACTGCTGCTAGTGAAGGACTTTATATTTTAAATGTAATTGATGATCAAACGGGCTGTATTTCAGAATTAGAGGTTGTAGTTATTGTAACAACAGCTCCACAACCACCAATGGTCTCGCTTTCGGATGCACCTTGTGGGGAGTTTCCCGTATTAAATGCTACGGCTGCCAATAATTTAGAAATTTTTTGGTATGATTCTCCTACCAGCGATCCCGAAGATTTTATAGGAGTAGGCAGTAGTTTTAATCCAGGTATTGTAGGTACGTATTATGCCGCTACCGCAGAATTACCTCCGCCAGATGTTTGTACCAGTACTCGTGTTCCCATCCAACTCACCACAGGCGGTTCATTAACAACAACGATTACAAACAACCAAGTCCTCTGTGAAGGCGATCCTGCTGTTACCCTTACGGCCACAGGTGGCAATAGCTATAGTTGGAATACAGGCGCAACGAGTCCAAGTATTACCGTTAGTCCTAACATGACTACAGTCTATAGCGTCGTGATTACAGGCGATGGAGATTGCGAAGCTACCGAAACAGTTACCGTAAATGTCAATCCAAAACCAACAATTACTATAGTTATTCCTGCGGATTGTTCAGGCAATAGCTTTGAAGAATATGAAGTAACCGTGAGGAGTGAAGTAGGAAATAATATAAGCGTCAGTCCTACCTCAACTATCATAGGTACAGGGAATGGCGATTTTGCTATTTTAGGCATACCCGTAGGCACCGATATAGCAGTGACTATGACGGATGATAATGGCTGTAGCAATACTCTTACCATTCCCTCTGCCGATTGTGGTTGCCCTAACATCAGCGCGCCTTCTATTGGTAGCAATGTAGAAATATGTGATGGCGCACCTATTCCTCCTTTGAGTGCAAGTGGAACAGGAGGCGATGCAGCTTTAGAAATTCGTTGGTACAATCAAGCTGCTGGCGGTATGTCTATTGCATCTGGCCCGAATTTGAATGCAACTATAGCAGGCACGTATTTTGCTGAAATTTATAATACAGATAATGATTGTCCAAGTGCTAGAGTGCCAGTTCAATTAATTATCAATCCTGCCCCAAGTCCACAAATCAATGGCATAACCAATGTCTGCGAAAACGAAACTACAACAATAACAGCCGTAGATAATAATAGCACCACAAGCACCTTTAGGTGGAGTTTTAATAATGAAATAACACCTAGTATTGACGTAGGAGCTGGCACATATAGTGTCACAGTGAGAAACAGCGAAGGCTGCGAAGCAATGGCTAGTGAGACTATTGGTACTTTCCCAACTACGCAAGTAAGTATTAATGGAGCAACCCAAATTTGTGAAGGTACAATCACAACCATTACAGCAAGCGGCGCGACGGATTACCGATGGGATGCTACTACAACTAGCAGCAGCATCGATGTAGGAAGAGGAACATATGTTGTCACTGCGACCGATGATAATAATTGCGAAAGCACCGATACGCATATCATTACAGAAACCGCAGTTCCTAGTATTTTTGATACGCCAACTACTTTTTGTCTTCAAGATTTACAAACCTATACGGCTGTAGTAAACTCCGAAACGGGTAGCACCATAATGGTAAATGGAGGTATTGGCGTGCCATCGGTGAATGGTGGTCAATATATAGTACGTGATATTCCAGCAGGGCAAAGCATTACAGTCGTAATTACGAATGCTGCCAACTGTAGCGTGCAACAATTCATCGCAGCACCAGAGTGTGAGTGTCCTATGATTACTGCACCTTCGGCAGGAAATCCAGTTGAGGTTTGTATGGGAATGCCTATTCCGCCCTTGAGTGTGAGTGCTACTATTGATGTAGATACAGAAGAAGTCCGTTGGTATAGAGATGCCACGGGTACAGATGTTATTGCGACAGGATTTAGTTTTAGTGCCACTAGCTCAGGTACCTATTTTGCAGAAATAATCAATACAGAAAGTGATTGCAAGAGCCCGCGCACGCCAGTTCAATTAATAATTAATCCCAATCCTACAGCAACTATTACAGGGACACTACGAGTGTGCCCAGATGGAGAAACAACGCTAAATGCAGGAAATCCGAATAACACCTACCGTTGGTCTTCCAATGCTAATGATGCAATTAGTCCAAGTGTGATAGTAGGGGAAGGGATGTATAGCGTAACCATTACAGATAACAATAACTGCGAAGCAATAGCAAGTGAAACAGTCACTGAATATGTAGTAGAAGAGGCAACTATAAGCGGCGACTTACAAATTTGTGCCGATGAAATGTCGACACTTATTGCTAGTGAAGGCGCGATGTATAATTGGAGCAATTTTGCACAAAGCGATAGAGTAACAGTAGATGCAGGTACGTATAGCGTCACTGTAACGGATGGTAATGGCTGCGAAAGTATGGCTACGAGAACGGTAACACAAAGCTCCGATCCGAGCTTTATGATTACTTCTGA
Source organism: uncultured Saprospiraceae bacterium (assembly GCA_937959095.1). Taxonomy (GTDB): domain Bacteria; phylum Bacteroidota; class Bacteroidia; order Chitinophagales; family Saprospiraceae; genus JAAUTG01. Next base: position 3,714 of record CALGLY010000125.1, on the reverse strand, counting down.
TCCAGAATGTTCTGATGACCGAAAGAGTTATTCACTATCTATTTCTACCGATTCGGATGCTATGCCAGTTCTTAGTGAAGGAACTATAAGTGGTAATGGAGGTTTTTTCAATATAACAAATGTTCCTGAAAATACGCAACTTACCATTGTAGTTACGAATGCAGCAGGTTGTAGAATTACTCAAACCATACCCGCCCCTGATTGTAGTTGCGAGCCCATATCTGCACCACAAAGCCTTGGCGATGTAGAAGTTTGCTTTGGCGAGTCTATTCCGAATCTAAGTGTAGGGAATGCAGGGCTGGGCGAAAACACAGAAGTACATTGGTACACCACTGCAACAGAAGGCAATTCGATAGGTACAGGAGTTAATTTTATGCCGTCTTCCGAAGGTGTTTACTTTGCAGAAATAGTAAATACACAAGATGATTGCAAAAGCCCACGCACACAAATTCGACTGATTATTAATGACATTCCTGAAGCAACGATTTCAGGATCAGATCAAGCTTGCCCGAATACTACTTTGGAACTTAGTGCAAGTATTAATATAGGTAATGTAAGTAGTTATGAATGGTCATCGAATGCAGGAAATGCACTTAGTCAAAGCGTAGAAGTTGGCCCAGGAATTTATACTGTGACGATTACTGATGAAAACGATTGTATTTCTACAGATACAAAAACAGTAGGAGAATTTACAGTGGCAGCCGCTAACATTACAGGCGAATTAGTTGTCTGCCCCAATGAAATGACAATACTTACCGCCAGCGAAGGGGCGACTTATAATTGGAGTAACTTCGGTCAAGGTCGTCAAGTGAATGTAGGGATAGGGGACTATAGCGTGACGGTCACGGATGGCAATGGCTGTACCAGCATTGATGCCGTAGAAGTAGCACAAGCAGCACTACCAAGCATAACACTAGTGGATGGCTTACTAGAATGTTCCGAAGACAGAATGACTTATAGTTTACGCATCAATACCGAAGCACCGAATGTAATAACACCAAGTTCTGGTATACTAGGCGGTGGCGGTGGATTCTACAACATAAGCGGAGTAGATACCGCTGTGCCTATCACTATCACGGTGATGAATGAGGCAGGCTGCGAAACGAGGCAAACCTTTGAAGCACCCGATTGCAGTTGCCCACAGGTAGCCGCACCACAAAGCATCGGCGATGAAGCAATATGTGCAGGGGATGAAATACCAACATTAAGCGTAAGTGGAGCAGGGGTGAGTGCTGATTCGGAAGTGCGTTGGTACAATAGCGCGACAGGAAATACAGTGCTAGAGACAGGTCTAAACTTCACACCTACTGTTGCAGGGACGTACTTTGCAGAAATCGTAGATATAGCGAGCAATTGTCAGAGTCCGCGAACAGAAGTACGCTTAGTAATTAATGATATTCCAACGGCAACGATTACAGGAGCAAATCAGGCTTGTCCGAATAGTTTAGTAGAATTAAATGCCAGTATTAATACAGGAAGTGTAGAAAGTTACAGTTGGTCATCGAATGCAGGAAACGCAATCAGCCCGAGCGTAGAAGTAGGTGTAGGAATTTATACCGTCACGATTACGGATTCGAATGGCTGTTTTGATACAGATACTAAAACCATAAGTGAATTTGCCGTAGAGGACGCTAGTATTAGCGGTGAATTAGTCGTTTGTCCCGATGAAAATACAGTCCTTACTGCCAGCGAAGGGGCGACTTATAATTGGAGTAACTTCGGTCAAGGTCGTCAAGTGAATGTAGGGATAGGGGACTATAGTGTGACTGTGACGGATGCGAATGGCTGTGATGATATTGCTACGGTAGAAGTAATCGAAAATGCGCTACCAAGCCTTACACTCGTAGATGGTTTAGTAGAATGTTCCGACGATTTAGAAACTTACAGCTTCCAAATTACAACAGATACTAATGGTGAATTAAGCACAACCCTAGGGGATGTATCGGGAAGTAATGGAACATTTACGATAACGAATGTCACCAAAAACATTCCAGTGACTGTGCGTGTGACAGATTCTACCACAGGCTGTTTCTCAGAGCAGTTAGTGAATGCACCCGATTGTAGTTGCACTCAAGTAGCAGCACCACAAACGGCGAGTGAAACAAACATAGAAATTTGTACAGGCGATGCGATACCTACGCTAAGTGTGCGTCCAGCAGGCGTAAATTCGGATTCCGAAATTCGCTGGTATAATATGGCAAATGGCGGCACTGCTATCGAAGTTGGTTTCGATTTCGTGCCGAGTACGGCAGGAATGTATTTTGCTGAAATTTTTAATATAAATAATGAATGTACTAGCCCACGTACTGCATTCAATTTTGTGATAAATGAGCCACCTACCGCAAATATTGTAGGAGCTACAGAAGTCTGTCCTGACGGACTAACAGAACTCGATGCAGGGAGTGCAAGCAGCTATGCTTGGTCGAATGGTGCAACAACACAACGTATAGAAGTCGGTGCGGGTACTTATAGCGTCGTCATTACGGATGCAAACGGCTGTACCGCAACAGACGAAGAAAGCATAAGCGAACTAGCCGTTACAGAAGCAAGCATTAGCGGGGTATTACTAGTTTGTCCTGATGAGAATACGGTACTTACGGCAAGTGAAGGAGCGACTTATACTTGGAGCAATTTTGCAGAAAGCAATCAAGTGAATGTAGGCATAGGTGATTATAGTGTGACGGTAACAGATGCGAGAGGTTGCGAAAGTATAGCAACAGCAAGCGTTGGTGAAGATGCCATCCCAAGCCTTACACTCTCTACCGATTTGGAATGTTCAGATGATAGAGAGACTTATGGTTTAGGAATTACTACAGAAGCTGGAAATACCTTAGATGCAAGTCTAGGAGACGTAAGTGGAACAAATGGCATTTTCAGTATCACAGGTATTACCACAGATATTCCTGTAACGATTACGATTACCAATACAGCGGGTTGCGAACTTATACAAAACTTCAATGCACCCGATTGCAATTGCCCACAAATAGCAGCTCCTATAAGTAGTGGCGATATGGAAATTTGTAGAGGGGATGCTTTTCCTAGTCTAAGTGTAAGTAGTGATGAACTATCCGAAATTCGTTGGTTCGATTCGGATATAGATGGACTTTTCTTAGGAGAAGGAGCAAGCTTCACACCAACCGCAGCAGGCACCTATTTTGCAGAAATAACTACAGCAGATGGTTGCCAAAGTTCGCGTACTGCGGTGAGCTTGATTATGAATGAATTGCCACAAGCAAGCATTACAGGCGTATCCGAAGTTTGTGTTGGTACGGAAGCACTTTTGATTGCCAATGAAGCAACAAGCTATGCTTGGTCGAATGGTAGAACAACACGAAATATTAGCGTTGGAATAGGAGAATATATGCTAACGGTTACCGATGAAAATGGTTGCGAAAATACGACCTCTACTACCGTCACAGCATTTGCTGATAATCCAGCTTCTATTTCTGGAGCAACGAGCCTTTGTGCTGGAGCAACTACAACACTGACCGCAAGCGTAGGCGCGAGTTTTGAATGGTCTACAGGCGAAACAACTAACGCAATAGAAGTAGGAACTGGCAATTATAGCGTAACGATAACAGATACTAATAATTGTGAAAGCATAGGAACTGCAAGCATCACACAAGCAGCAGCTCCTAACTTCTCCATCGTACAAGATGCGAGTTGTGCATCTGATTTTGAAACCTATAATTTAGAAATACAAACAGGTGCAAA
>CALGLY010000124.1 GCA_937959095.1 uncultured Saprospiraceae bacterium | reverse complement strand
CTAAATTCAAAAAGCAACAACTCAATAATTCTCTCGTAAGTTATTATATATTCGTAGAGCATTATTGAGGTTTTACTAATCATAAAAATAGATATAAAATATTAGACTTGAGAAAAGGCTTAAAAAATCTAATGTGCATCTCACATCTCAAATCTAATGGCTCACATCTATTATTACAAGATAATTTTAAATGGACATCAACGTTCAAGAATTAAAGCAAAAGTTAGACCAAAAGGAAAATTTCATCTTCATTGATGTTAGAGAAACCTATGAATATGAAGAATTCAATATTGGTGCAAAACTTATTCCACTAGGTGAAGTAATGGCTAACATACCTGACTTTGAAGCAAACAAAAACGACGAAATCGTTGTGCATTGTCGTTCAGGTAAACGTAGTGGTATGGCACAAGAATTGTTTCGCCAAGCAGGTTTCACCAATGTTCGAAATTTAGAAGGTGGTGTATTGGCATGGATAGAACAATTTGGGAATTAAACACCTCTTTTGAGATTCACACTATGTTTTTTAACGGATAAGCTGAAATAGAAAAGGTATTTATTATATAATTTAATGGTTCACTGATAACGGTAAGGTATTCCTATAAAATCTTATCAATGAACACATTAGAGCTAAGTTAACAAGGATTGGTATAATGTCCAAATCCTTGTTAGCTTGATGCTTAACTAATCCGTTGAGAACATGCTGACTACCCTCCATTCTAACAGCAGTGCTGAAGTACAAAACCGTACCTCTAGCATCTTAAACACCTCTTTACTCGAAGCCAAAGCAGTGAAAGCCCTCCTAAAAGGCGAACTGCTTGCCATTCGAATTTATCCATTTATTGAGCCTACGCTTTCCATTACTTGGAAACGAAAAATTAAAGAAAGTGGCGGTTTCACCCGCTACTCTGTCGCGCCTAATGTAGAAGTGCAGCGTTCAGGCTATTCCTTTTTTGAGACTAGAAATAGCGATGAAAGAACAGAACGTTACTATGAAGCTGCAGCGGAAACGCAACCTTTGATGGATTCCATCTTTGCGCCAACTCCTGATCCGCTATATACCCTACATGATAAAATGCGAAAGATGTGGCCAACAGGCGCACAAGCAGAAAATATCACAGGTCGAGATATGGTACCAGGTGCAATTCGTATCTATGAAGCGGATGCGGTACATGGTTTGCCCCCACATCAAGACTTATTGGTGCAGGATGCGCCCGAATCACCTAGAGCACAATCAATGCTTGGGCAATTGGCTGCTAATGTCTATTTGGATGTAGCGAATGAAGGTGGTGAATTAGAGCTTTGGAACTACGAACCTACGCAAGAACAAGTGAAAGAAATATGGATTAGTGAAATTGGCGCATTAGATAAAAGCAAAATCCCTGCGGAGCAAGTCGTCTTGAAGCCGCGCCCTTTGGAGTTGATTTTGTTTCGCTCTACTTGTATCCATTCCGTGCGACCAAGTAAAGGTGGAATTCGCTCTACTGCTTCTGCCTTTTTCGGTTATTATGGCGATGATAAGCCTTTGACCTATTGGGCTTAATAAAGAAAAGCACAGACGCGGAATATTCTAAAAAAACTCCGCGTCTGTGCGCTTCTGCGTTCATTTATATTATAAGTTATACATTCAACCAATACGTCAATTTCGCTACGATCGCTCTATTTTTAGTAGTAAAATCAGTAGAATAATAATTATCCGTATACACCAAAAAGAAATCAGAAACGGGTGCAAAACGCCATTGTAGCCTTGCATTTACATTAAAATTATCAATCTGATTATTGTATTGGAAGAAGGTCGTCAGGAATAATTGTTTACTAAACGTAAAATCAATACGTGGCCCGATAAGCAATAAAGCTGCCGAATCGTAACCTTCTGGCAATTTGATATAATTGAAGTTATAATCCAATTCGATACGAGCGCGCGGTTGCACATTCAAGGCAAATCCGCCTGAAAGTCCATAACGCCAACCATTGAAAAACTGCCCAATATTTGGGCGCACGCTCCAAGAAAACGGCTTTCGTCGGTCGCTACCGTAGGAAGCACGAAAACTTGCATATTTATAAACACCTGGTTGCAAAAGCTTCACATTTTTCTCTGTTGTATCGACACGTGTTGGATTAAATTCGTCAAATAGTTCCGTATACTGATGCATAAACCCCACTCTAGAACGCCCCGTAGCAGCTAAAGAAAAATTCCATCCTGCCTCTATTCGATGATCGGTTTTGCCATCTTCTGGATTGAAAAAGAAGGTCGCTTCTGCACTTGGCCCATGCTGCACTAAGTAGCGGGTATTTTCAGGATAATAATTCAATCGCCCTTCCAATCGTACCCGTTGCACGCCTGTACGTGGCACGAAACCAACTTCTGCATCGTAGTTTTCACCAACGCGCTGATAACCACCACCAAACTCATAGGCACGTTCCGAATTCAAGAAAGAAGCAGCATATACATATTGTCCATCCAACTTTTCAGGTGTGATCGCTTGATGATAAAAAGCGCGTCCAGTCCAAGTATTATCCGAAGAAGCTAAATTATAATCCAAGCCCACTACCCTATTGTAGGGACTGAATTCGCTGCCTTCTGCTAGATCTTCAAAGGTTTCTTTATTTACGAAAATAGCACCGATATTCGAGCGGGCAAAAAGTTTGCGTCGAACAGCTGCTACCATATAATTATAACTCGGCAAGCCATTTAATTTATCATCGGCTGCTTGCATATTTAATAGTCCGATACGCCAATTATTATTCAAATTTCCGCTTAGGCGCGCACCAGCATAAATCGGGTTTTGGATATTTTGCTCACTCAACGTATCATAGCTAATGCCGATACGACGCGAGAAAAAGGGATTTGCCCCAGCGGAGCCAAAATCGCCAAATAAATCCGAATTTTCTTGAAAAAACTGTCGTCGTTCAGGCAATCGAATCTCGAAGCGCGTAAGGTTCGTTACTTGGCGATCCACTTCTACTTGCGAAAAATCAGGATTGACCGTCAAGTCTAAATTAAGCCCCGAAGTCACCGCTACTTTTGCATCGCCACCTATATTCCAAGCGTATTTTGCATCTTCATTTGCTTCAAAGTCCTGTTGCATATTCGTGATAGCATAAGGAATCAAGGAAATATTCGAGCCTGGCTTTGGCGGTGCTTCTTCCCACTGCATTTCGCCCATAAAAGCCAAATTCATAATGATTTGATTGCGCGGCACAGGCATCCAAGAGCTAATTTCATTCGATTGCGTATCGAAACGATAGCTATTAAATCGCCAAGTGGTTACGTCTTCATTATAGCGCAAGGTTTTGAATGGAATAGCAAATTCTGCCGTCCAATAACCGTCTTCTATATTTGCTTCGCCCCGCCATTTATTATCCCAAGAGCCTGCCCAGTCGCGTGGACTTCGACCACCACCCGATATGATAGCCTCACGGCGCACCCCAAATGGATTGATACCAAACACAAAGGCATTGGTACGCGTATTGAAAGGATCGAAAAGAAAGGTAATATTATCGCTGCCGCCTGCTCTAAAATCGCGACGAAGTGTAGGCACGACATAGGTATCTCCTGCGGCATAGCACTTGGCGGCCACATAAAGATTCTTGTCATCGAATGCCATATAGACTTCTGTATCTTGTTGTATTTGAGCGGTATCTGTCGGAAAGTATTGATAAAAACTCTTCGTTGCTTGACTTTCCAGCCAAACACTCTCGTC
>CALGLY010000123.1 GCA_937959095.1 uncultured Saprospiraceae bacterium | reverse complement strand
TGATGTCATCGCTGCCCAAAGAAGCTACCGAACCTGTGAGATTGCTCTTCCGAACAACACCATAACCGATAACGACTACTTCATCCAAAATTTCGGTATCGGATGCTAGTATTACATCAATCGTATTGCGCCCATCCACAGCAATTTCCTGTGTTGTGTAGCCCGTATAGGAATACACGAGGGTTGCATTAGTTGGAGCATCCAACGAATAACCACCATCGAAGTCCGTGACTGTTCCAGTAGATGTTCCCTTCACGAGAATATTTACGCCAATCAGTCCTTCGCCTGTGTCATCCTTGACTGTTCCAGTAACTTGTGCGCTTAGACAAAAGGTAAGTAAGAGGAGCGAGAGTGTTCCTCCGAAGACCTTCAAATCGGGAATCGGGACACTATCCATAGCGGATAAGCGATTCCAAAGTTTAGAATCTGAAAGTTTCATAGTAATTTTGTATTTTACATTAATCAATATAGTAGCCTGTCTGCCTTCCCGCAGCAGGCTATCTTTGTAGATAGACGTGAGATACTAAGATGTGAGACCCGCTTGCCGTCGGGCAGGTATGAGATTTTTTTTGTCTAACACCCAATTTTCCTCGACTTAGCAATTCACTAATCTACTTTTTTCAAGAGTCTTTGATGTGCGATAAATTTGGAAGATTGAGCTGCAAAACAAGAAAAGTCTCACATCTCAAATCTTAGCATCTCACATCTAAACTTTACAGCGAATTTCTTCTTATCATTATACTTGGGATTGTTTCTTGTATCGCTTTACGTTCTAACACAAAGTCTGCGGACATCTTCGCCATTAATTCAAAGTCAGTAGAAAAAGTCGTGATGCCACCACTAATAATTTCTTTCACCGGCGTATCATTATGCGATAGAATGCCGATGTCTTCCCCAATAACTAAGCCCTGTTTTTGTACATCTTTTAGGATGCTCCACAGGTCGGTATCTCCAATAGTGAAATAGACACAGCCCTTCTTCAAAGAGCCTGTTTTATATTTTTGATGAATGCTTCCTTTTATAGTATTGGTTTCGCAAAATCGCTGAAAGGAGCGAAGTACCTCCATTGGGTAATCGGTGTTTTCCTTAAAGAAAAGAACTAGTTCTTCGTATTTGCCGATCACCGATTTTAAGTTCAAGAGGGCATCATACATAGATTGTTCAAACTCCTGTGTGATATGCGAATAGTCTGGACCTAGATTGTAATATCTGTCTATCAGCAATAATTTATTACTTGGAATATGTTGTAATATTTTTCCTGTTTCGGGGGAAGGAATCGGCGCAATGACATACATGCCATAGCGTCCTTTTATGGTACTAACAATACTTTCAAAAACTTCTATATTGTTGTGATGAAAGAAAATATCTAGTTGAATATCTTCTCCTAAATGCTCTCGAAAGGTATTGTAAAAGATTTCTTGGAAGGTATGAAACGCATAGAGTAGCAACGCTACTTTCATGTTTTGGTTGGTATTTTCGCTGGTTACATAATAGCCTAGCCGGTTCCTCGATTCAATAATCCCATTCTCTTTGAGTTCCGTATATGCACGCACTATGGTTTTGCGGGCAAAGCCCAAACTGTTCACCATTTGATTCACCGAAGGAAGCGCACTTCCTTTCACTAGTACTTTTGAATCAATTGCATTTTTAATTCCTTGCACAATGCGCTCATGCTTAGAAAAACCCGTGATTCCCTCTAATGTGATAATGGATTGAAAAACATCTATCATAATGTGCTATGCTATTCTATGCTACTTTTACAAATATAGGTAAATACTTTTAGTACTTCCAAATTCACACAATAATAATTTGCAATTATGACAATAGAAGAATTAAATTTTGATTTTCGATATATGTGTTTGTGGGGATTGGGTGTTACTTTTTATGGAACTTAACAGGGAAAGATGTATATTTGAAATGGCTTTAAGAACTTCTGGAGTCACCGACGCTGTTTCAGATCAGTACTTGTTCCAACCCGTAGTGGATTAGCAAACGTCTAGCCCTTGCTGACGAGGACTGCGTGGATGGAAACAGCGTCTAACACGAGCTACCTGGTCATACAGGAAGCCGAATTTTAGGGCAGTACCTACGCCTATTTGGAGGGAGCGGCTACCTGTACGAACAGGTAACCATCCCACGTTGGTAGCAATTATAGAAGCAAAAAATGAAAAAAGTCAAAATAAATATCAATGATACTGTAATCGATGTAAAAGATTATAGAGGGCTTTTGACGGATTATCGGAAATTAAATAAAATTAATTTTGACGATACTCTTATTACACTGTAACAGAAATTTCTTTGCATTTATAACTACTTCTTTTTCCAGTTTTCTTCGTTCCAAAATCGGGCTTCATAACCAGTTATGTTCCCAATTTTGCGCCTGCTTGTAGCAGACAAGCCTCGAATACTAAAAAAATAAGCTTAGTCAAAATACAAATAAACTTTTGTTACAGTGTCCTTATAGATTTCATACCCAATATTGGTAGCGAATTCTTCAAGTCGCAAGAATATTCAATACCTGTTGTGAAGATTAATGAAGAAACATATCTTTTCCCAACCAAAGCAAACTTGGATTCAAGTAAGAAAAACGAAAATGGTCGTCGTCACGACACTGGACACGCAGAATAGCTTGCTGAGTATCATTTCCACAAACCCCATTTAAGCCACCAATAATCCACAATCCACTCCTTTTTCCATACCTTTGTAAAAAGAAAAGAACACCCGATATGGAAGAACATTTGAGCAACACAACGAATTGTTTAAACTGTGGACATCCGATGACGCAGGATGCTATATTTTGCTCAAATTGTAGCCAAAAAAACACCGATGGACGCATTACGATACGAAGCTTTTTCGCCAATATTTTTGAATCCATTTTCAATGTTGATTCCAAAGTATTTAGAACGCTACGTGATCTTTTTATTCCAGGAAAACTAACCAAAGAATTCTTCAAAGGCAAGCACCAAACCTACCTACATCCTGTTCGTTTTTTCTTAGCCATTACGATATTACTTATCACCGCACTCAATTTCAATAGGAATGATGACGATGATGGCAATAGCATGATCGCGGAACTAAAAGCAGAAATAGAAGTGCAGCAACTCAAGCGCAAAGCAGATACCATCCGACAAAAAATACAACTTGATTTCCCTGAATCAAAAGAAGCGATTGATAGTTTTTATGTACAGCTTATCGAATTAGATAGTACCTATAGCGATAGCACTGAGGTAGTTGATATTTTTTATAGCGATAGCATTCTAGTGATGACAACGAAAGAACCGATACGCTATAAAAAAGAGGATTTTATCAATATGACTCCAAATGAATTGGTAGAAAAATATTATCCCGACAATTCTTTCATGAATAAACTACTCAGTAAGCAAGTGATACGAGTAATGAAACAAGGCCGTGATTTCGCTCCTTATCTCATTGATAAAATAAGCTGGCTCATGCTCATTTCTATTCCCTTTTTTGCCATCTTCTTGAAGCTTTTCTATTGGAGACACAATTTGTATTATATCGAACATTTGGTCTTCACTATTCATGTTCATACACTCCTCTTTCTACTCTGGATTATTGCGATTTTAATGAACAATTGGATTGGCAAAACCTTAGCTGTCGTCTTTTTCATTTCGGCAGGAGTCTATATTTTGTTTGCAATGAAACGCGTATATGAGCAGCCTTGGAAAAAAACAATTCTTAAATTCGCGCTCGCTAATTTTACCTATTGGATAATTTTAGCTATTGGAATTATTATCACAGGAGTGTTGAGTTTTTTCCTCTTTTAATGCTACAATGCAGCAATGCATATAATGTTTTTCTATAAGATATTGTAGCATTTCTCCATTGACGCATTAAAACATTCATTACTATGTCTGTTTACGATAAATACGAACTAGTCATCGGACTAGAAACCCATGTACAGCTATCCACGAAGAGTAAAGCCTTTTGTGCGGATGCGATTACGTTTGGGCAAGAACCGAATACCCAAATCAGTACGATTTCATTGGCCTATCCTGGTACCTTGCCACAGGTGAATAAGAAGCAAATCGAGTATGCCGTGCGCTTAGGAGTGGCTGTAGGCTGTGAAATAAATCTAGAAAATCACTTCGATAGGAAGAACTATTTCTATGCCGATTTACCAAAGGGATTCCAAACCACACAGGATGCGCGCCCGATATGTGTAGGTGGCTACGTGCCTGTACGCGTAGAGAATTACGAAAAGAATATTCGGCTCAATCGGATACACATGGAGGAAGATGCAGGCAAATCGATCCATGATTTATCGCCACGCCATAGTTTTATTGATCTCAATCGGGCTGGCACACCGCTCTTGGAAATCGTATCTGAACCTGATTTTCGTTCTGCCGAAGAAGTGGAGGCTTATATGACGGCTTTGCGCCAATTGGTGCGCTATCTCGATATTTCGGATGGCAATATGGAACAAGGTTCGCTCCGCTGCGATGTGAATGTTTCGGTGCGACTAAAAGGAGCAGAGGAATACGGACAACGCTGTGAAGTCAAGAATTTAAACTCCATGCGCTTTGCGCGGAAGGCTATAAATTTTGAATTCAAACGCCAAGTAGATCTCATAGAAGCAGGTGGAAAAGTGCAGCAAAACACTTTACATTTTGATCCTGCTACAGGCGTGACTTCCCCGCTACGAAGCAAGGAAAACGCGCATGATTATCGCTACTTCCCAGAGCCTGATTTGCCTCCTATAAAATTGACAAAAGCATACGTAACTGATATAGCCACGAACTTACCGCCCCTACCCTATGTCTTGTATGATCGCTTCACGACGGGCTTTCAGCTTTCTGATTATGATGCTAAACTCATAACAGAGGAACGCGACACGGCTTTGCTGTTCCAAGCCCTCGCAAAGGCTACGAAAAGCTATAAAGCAACTGTCAATTTGGTCATTAATAAGATAATGCCTTATATCAAAGAGCATAGTATTTCTGCTAAGGATTTCCCTATATCGGTGCTGCAATTGAGCGCGTTTATTCAATTGCTAGAAGACGGCAAAGTGAGCAATAGCATGGCGTATCAGCGACTTTTTCCTGCTTTGCTAAAAAGTCCGAATACGCCACCGCTCCAACTTGCAGAGCAACTCAATCTCCTACAGTCGGATGATGCCGATTTATTAGAAAAACTCATAGATGATATCATTGCACAGAACCCTGATAAGGTGAAAGCTTATCGGAATGGTAAAAAGGGTTTATTGGGCTTTTTCATGGGACAACTCATGCGCGCCTCTAAGGGCAAAGCTGACCCGAAAAAGGCGAATCAATTGATGGTAGAGAAATTAAAGTAGAATGGTAGTGTACATTTCAGAATAATCTCTATTGGGGCAACATAAAGTATAAAAATATATTACAAAAGTATAAAATCAGATATAGTCTATTACTTATTGACGTTTCTTTGCAAAAACGTTCACTAGGTCTACACAAATATAAACAATGAGTAAAGACTACTTATTCAGTTACTTACTGATACTATTAGGCTTGTTTGCAACAAACCTTCACGCACAAATCAATCAATCGGATTGGGACTTTGACATTCTTCCCCATGAGGGAACAGCATTTAAAAAAATACATACGAGCTTCAAGCAAGCACAGATTGATGTGGAAGACTTCAAGTTAAAAATGCAATCTACTATACAAGAAATTGTACTTCCTACACCAGAGGGGACTTTTGAAACCTTTGAAATACATCCTGTGCAGGTGGTAGGCGATGAAGTGAAGCATCTTTATACCATAAAAACATTTAGGGGCATCAAAAAAGGAGATGCGAGTACGATGATGGCTTGTGATATTAGTGATAATGGCTTTCATGCTGCAATTTATGCAGGTAATAAAAGCTATTTCATACATCCAATCGACCCAAATAAGCCTTCGCACTTAGCTGTTTTTTACAATCACGATAGATTGAGTAAAACGATTTGTCATGTAAAATCAACTCTAAAGGAAAGAGTCCCCAATACAACGCATAGCGCGCAAAGTCCAAATGAAAAACGGACGTATCGCTTTGCAGTAGCAGCATCAAGTGCCTACTGTGAACGTTTCGGTGGCAGTCCATATAGTGATACCAATGTGTTGAACTCTTTGGTTACAGGGGTGAACTTTATGAATCCTGTTTTTCTGCGCGATGTAGGGGTAGAATTTGTGGTGGTTTCAACTGCAGATTTGATTTTCCCAGATTATAATGAAGACCCTTATGATTTTGGCGATCAAGACGAAGCATCAGACCTTAATCAGGAAATATGCGTAGAAGCACTTGGTATCGATGGGTTTGATATTGGACATGTAGTGGATACCGAGGAGGAAGGCGGTATAGCATCGCTAGGGGTTATTTGCTATGATGATGAGAAAGGAATAGGCTTGAGTAGCGGCGAGGGGGATTTAGTTGGGCTTTGGATCGATTATGTAGCACATGAAGTAGGACATCAATTGGGTACAGATCATAATTTTTCGTCACGCGAGTGCGAAAACTCAACAGATGGTCTTCGTTTTGAACCAGGCGAAGGTTCTAGCATTATGTGCTATGTGGGCGTATGCGGAGATGGTGTGAGTCCTGCCACAGCAACCGTTCCTTATTTTCACTACAATTCTATACGACAGATGAGAAGTGTGATAGAAGATACTTCTTGTGGAGAATTTAATGCGAATGGAAACACTAGCGCGCCAGTTACGAGTGCTAGAGCGGACATTACTATCCCTCAAAGTACCCCATTTGTACTGGTAGGTCTAGCAATAGATGCAAACGATGCAGCGGAAAACCTTAGCTACAATTGGCATCAATGGAATGGTGATGGGGATGAGACTCGCAGAAGTCCAGACTGTGAAGAGCTTGGAGAGCCTTTATTTGAATACTTTGAACCTAGATCAGAAAATTACCGTTCCTTTCCACGCTATTTAGAAATATTGCGTGGTAATAATGACCAAGAGTGGGAACAACTACCTTGCACCACAGGAAGCCTTGATTTCTCCTTAGCCGTTCGAGATAATAACTCGAATTTTGGTCGAATATCTCACGACCTAATGCGCGTAAGCGTGGCAGATAGCGGGCCGTTTGATGTTAGTTCACCGAATGGTAACGAAACCTTAGTTGGTGGTGCAATCGCTGAGATTAATTGGACAGTAAATGGCACCGATACGCATTGTCCGAAAGTAGATATTTTGCTTTCCACAGATGGTGGTACTACTTA
>CALGLY010000122.1 GCA_937959095.1 uncultured Saprospiraceae bacterium | reverse complement strand
AGTACACGCGGACTAAAAGTATGTGGATTCATCAACATGTATCGGCAGCGGTCTAAAATGAATGATATTCTTATCAGTGAAGTAAAACACTTGAAAGAAGGAGGTCTAAATTTCATGATAAATAGAATGGGCAATTACACTCTATTTGAAGATGTGAATACAATAGATTCGATGTACGATGAAAATACAAATAACAAAGCAAAACTCAACTTTACGGTTTGGCTCAATGAATTTCTATACTTAATCAACAAATAACATTTTAATAAAAAAAAATAAATTCTCCGAAGCCAAGCATTTTTGATAAGTCGTTTAAAATGAACCACTCCCTCATCAAAAGTGCTTGTCAAGAATCTAAATTTATTTTTCTATGTTTTTACATTTGACACGCTGCACGTGCAACGTTACATTTAACACTTGAAACAGCTTTATCATGACTAAAAGAAGAAAATCTAGAACAGCAGGATTTCTAAATACACAAAATAAAACAACACTTCCCACTCCAGAAGAAGTGAATCAGGTGATAGCACGAGTAACAGGAAAAGAGGAAGCGGTAGAAAAAGAAGTTCCCAAAAGTGTTATAACGCCTAAAGTAAATATTCCTGAAGAAACTGTGCAAGCTGCCCCTGAACCCAAAGCACCTAAACGTGTACCACTCACAACTGCAATTACCCCTACAAATCGGGCAAAATTGGAGGTTGCATCTATAAATGGCGAGGGTTCTGTAGCAGATTTGCTTAACGAAGCCCTCGATTACTACTTTGATAATATAGTATTGATAGAGGATGCTGCCTTAATAGAGACCTTTAAAACTATTTATGCTAGAAAAGTAAAATAATTCTATAACATATTTGGGACTCAAAAAAAATACTTCTTCTAGTTTGTTTTATTTAATCTTATTACCTTATTAAATTATTAGACCTCAAAAAGCCCTTACTTTTCAAGCCCTTCAATGTTAAATTATAACGTATTTGGGAATAGCTCTAACATGTTTGGGATATACCAATAACGTATTTGGGTACGTGCGTAACGCATTTGGGATATGCCTGTAACACATTTAGGATACGATATAACGTCTTTGGGATTGATTTTTTGTGTTTTATTTCCTACATTTGATCATTATAACGCGAATGGGAGACTTTTTTGCGTTCAAAACACTTCTTTTAGGCTAGATTCCCAAAAGTGTTACCTGGATTTATATTGATTTAGGAGCACTATACTGGTTTTTAGCATATTCATGACTTCGCTTATAACATATTTGGGAGTACTTTTTATAGTAACAATGGGTTATTATTTGTAAAGTTCCTTAATACTATAACGGTTTTGGGAGATAGGAGTAACATATTTGGGAGTGTTTTATAACGTTTTTGGGATTACTCGTATGTTCTAACAAAAGTACATTTGATCCTACTCAATAATCGACGATTACTAAACATCAACTTCTTAGAAGTATGCGTTCAATTAAAAAAGTAAAGGATTACACCGTAGTTCAGGCGAATGATTTGATTAAGAACAAGAAAGATTTTTCCTTATGGGAATTACGCGTGTTCGCCCTACTTGCTTCTCAGGTACGCAAAGATGATGATGATTTTAAAACCTATAAATTTCGGATAAAAGATATTATTGATTTATTCGATTCGCGCTCCAATAATCTATACGACGAACTCCGCGCTGTGCCAGAACGCTTACACTCCAAAATTATACGTATACCTTATAATGATGCCGATGGCAAACCCCGCACACGCCGCTACAACTTGGTATCCATGTCCGATGTGCCAGAAAGTAGTGAAATGGACAACGGAGAATATATCATGCTTCGTTTCGATAAGGATTTGAAACCGCTCTTACTACAACTAGGAGAACATTTCACGATTTATAAATTTTATAATATTCTAAAACTTCGTAGCACCTATGTGTTCCAGCTCTACGAATTATTGAAATCACATCAATACAAGGGTAGGGGAGTGATAGAATTGGAGCTGCGCGAAATGACAGAAATCCTCCGCTTACCAGCGTCCTATAAATATGGTAATATTCGGCAACGCGTGATAGAACCCGCGCAAAAGCAATTCAAAAAATATACAGACATCTGTTTTGAGTATCAACCTATAAAAGGAAGAGGAGGAAAAGTATTGAGCATTCGATTCAAAATAAAAGAAAATGTGCCTGTTCATTTATTAAATACGGCAAAAGAAGAGGAAGTGCCTGTCGTTAATACCTTGTATAAAAGCGTAGAAGAATGGGTGAGCGAATCCAGCTTTCAGCAATGGATGAATAACTATCCAGAAGAGCATGTGCAAGCCGCTATTCAATATACCTTAAATAAAATCAAGAAGGGAACAACGATAGAAAGCGTAGCTGGCTATATCGCGACGATGCTAAAGCAAGAGAAGATAGTCGATGCCGATGCGAAGAAAGCAAAACGTCAAGCTAAGAAACGTCAAAAAGTAGAACTAGCAGCTCAAGAACGCGCCCAACTCAATGAGCAAATCAATAAACTACATCGGGCGAAAGCCATACAGGAAGATGCTATTATAGCCGCTTTATGTTTGGAAGAATCAGAGGTAGAAGCACAACTCCTTGAAACCGCAAAATCCAAACGATTTTCAGGCTACGACGAACAAAAAAGCGACGCAGAAAATCTAAAAGATCCTATGTTTTTAGCCAGTTACCGCAATGCAGCACGGGCCTTATTTCCTGCACCATTCGTAAATCTAGATAAAGATTATGATGCAAAAATCAAAGAATTAAAGCGGAGATTAAGCCTAGTTTAGTATATTGAACCTTCAACATAGCACGTAGGTCTTGCAGGACTTATGTAAAATTTAAACGATACATACATGAATTTTGAATACACCGATAAGGTAAAAGACCTCATGGGGCGCGTACAACGCTTCATGGACGAACATATTTATCCCATAGAGCAAGATTATTTTGAATTTACGACCACTAATCTTTGGCAAGTCTATCCAGGCTTAGAAGAACTAAAAGCAAAAGCGAAGAAGGAAGGCTTATGGAATTTATTCCTCCCCGAAGATTACGGAAAACTCAGCCCAGGACTCACCAACTTAGAATATGCACCCCTCGCTGAATTGATGGGACGCGTATTGTGGTCATCAGAAGTATTCAACTGCTCTGCACCCGATACGGGGAATATGGAAGTCCTCGCAAAATATGGTACGCCTGAGCAGCAAGCGCAATGGCTAACACCACTCATGAAAGGCGAAATCCGTTCCGCTTTCTTGATGACAGAACCCGCCGTAGCCTCTTCGGATGCGACTAATATAGAAACCGCTATTGTGCGCGATGGCGACGAATATGTGATAAATGGCCGCAAGTGGTGGTCGTCTGGCGCGATGAATCCCGATTGCAAATTCTACATCGTGATGGGTAAAACGGATTTCAAGGCAGCCCGCCATGCACAGCAAAGCATGATCCTCGTACCAGCAGGTACACCCGGCGTGAATATCCTACGCCCAATGCAAGTCTACGGTGCTGTCGATTCGCCGCATGGTCATGCAGAAATCGAATTGAAAGATGTGCGCGTACCAGCGAGTAATCTATTGCTAGGGGAGGGGAGAGGTTTCGAAATTGCACAAGGTCGCCTCGGACCAGGTCGTATACATCACTGCATGCGCCTGATAGGAGCAGCACAACGCGCCTTAGAATTGATGTGTACTCGCGTAGCAGAACGCGAAGCTTTTGGTAGAAAAATAAAAGATTTCAGCAGCATTCGTCAAGACATTGCCCGTTCACGTTGTCAGTTGCAGCAAGCGCGTTTGCTCACGCTTTCCGCCGCCGATAAGATAGATCGTTTCGGAATAAAAGAAGCAAAAGATTTGATTGCAATGATAAAAATTGCTTGCCCACAGATGGCTTGCGATGTAGTCGATCGCGCAATTCAGGCACATGGTGGCATGGGAGTTTCTCAGGATACACCACTTTCTGCCGCTTGGCTTTATGCAAGAACCATCCGCCTAGCCGATGGCCCAGATGAGGTACATATGTATCAATTGGGGCGCAATACGGTGAAGCAGGTAATTGCTGCTCAAGCTTAGTTTGTATTAGGTGTCAGGTATAAAGTATTAGACAATAAAACGTTACCTAATACCTTGTACTTGATACCTGATACCACTCCCATTTCACACTTTAAAATAAATAAATGAAGGCCATAATATGCGATTCATTCGGACTCCCATCCAATCTAAAATATAAAGAAGTAGCCGATCCTGTAGCGGCTGCCGACGAAGTACTGATACAGGTAAAAGCCTGTAGCGTCAACTTTCCAGATACGCTCATCATTCAAGGCTTATATCAGTACAAGCCCGCTTTTCCTTTTTCGCCCGGCAGCGATGTTGCAGGCGTAATAGAAGCAGTTGGTGCGGATGTGAAAGGCTTCAAAGTAGGTGATGAAGTCGTGGCACTCGTAGCACATGGCGGTTTTGCCGAAAAAATAACAGCCAAAGCAAAAATCTGTATCCCGAAACCACCGGGCATGGATATGGTCAATGCGGCTTCCTTCCTCATGGCGTATGGAACGACTTACTACGCACTTAAAGACCGAGCAAAACTGAAAGAAGGCGAAACCTTGATGGTGCTAGGCGCGTCGGGTGGGGTAGGGCTTACTGCTGTAGAACTGGGCAAGCTGATGGGCGCGCGCGTAATAGCTGCCGCTTCCACCCCCGAAAAGTTGGCACTCTGCAAAAAATATGGCGCAGATGAAACCATCCTCTACAACGATGAGGACTTAAAGAAACGAGCCAAAGAACTCACCGAGGGCAAAGGCGTGGATGTCATTTACGATCCCGTAGGTGCACATTATGCCGAACCTGCTCTGCGTGCTATCGCTTGGGAAGGGCGTTATTTGGTTGTCGGTTTTGCCGCAGGCGAAATTCCGAAGATTCCCCTCAACTTAACGCTGCTGAAAAGCTGCCAAATTGTAGGTGTTTTTTGGGGTGCATTCGCACAGAAATTCCCGGGCAAGAATATGCAATACATGATGCAGCTGATTCATTGGTTCAATGAAGGAAAAATAAAACCGCACATTCACGG
>CALGLY010000121.1 GCA_937959095.1 uncultured Saprospiraceae bacterium | reverse complement strand
TTATAGGAGCTTGTTCGATCTCTGTTAATGCCTGAAACTCATCATTGGATAAATTTGCTGCTGCAATAAGTGAATCAAGTGCTGCTAACTCTACGATGAAAGGAGAATTCATACCCGACAATTTTCTATATTGTTGGTCTTTAGTAACTGTTTTTTCTGCCCAGTCGCAAATATCAGTTACATCTTCTGAGGAAGATGAAGTAATTTCTTGCCTCTTCGTTTCTTCGAGTGACTGTTTGTTTTTACAAGAAATAATGGATAAACTTCCTATTGCTATTACAATAAAATACCAGCGATTGACGACAAAAAAAGTTTGTCGGCTTAATACATAGATGAGGTAGAAGATGCCCCAACATAGGGTGACTTTTAGTAAATAGTTTAGCATCGTTTTTTTTCTAAATTGGCAGTCGAAAAAACAACCTGACCTATTTCAAAAATAGGTCAGGTCTAATTTGAATTAGCTATTCAACAACAACTTGTACACTATGTACTTTGTCGCCTTGTTTAATTGTAACAAAGTGCGTTCCTTTCGATTCAATAGTCAGCATATCATCAAAGAAGCCATCGAATGCAGGAAGCTGTAGTTCTTTGACTACGCGTCCTTGCAAATCAATAATTTGAATAGTAGCTGGACCCGCTTCTGTTTTAAAACTTAAATGCACCTCACCCGATGATGGATTAGGGCTAAGGTCGAATTGTTCCATTTTCAAAGTAGGAAGCGTAGGAGTGTTTGCTGGTTTTGCTTCCTCTGTAGGAGCAACATCCGTATCATCCTGTAATTTAAACTTGACAGGCAAATGAAACTGTACGCGCACGGTTTTGCCATCTTGCTTGCCTGGTGTCCATTTCGGCATTTGTGCAATGACTTCCAATATCGTTTCATCAAAATCTGCTCCGATGCTGCGCTTTATTTCAGGAAGGGTAATCGTTCCGTCTTTTTCTACTACGAATTTTGCAACTGACATACCCTGAATACCTGCATCGCGTCCCGATGCTGGGTATTTGATATTGCTATAAATGAATTGAAGAAGTTCCATATTCGCACACTCGCGTTTTTCTTCGGTAGTGCCTTTCATATCCTCACAGCCAGGGAAGCGTGGCATTTCATCTACTACTTTAAATAGCGTATTTACATCTGCTGTTGTTTCTTCGGTAGGCGCAATATCTGTATCATCTTCCAACTTGAACTTTACAGGCAGCTTATATTCTACACGCACGGTTTCGCCTTCGTGCTTACCCGGAATCCATTTGGGCATCTCGCCCGTCACGCGGAGTACTTCTGCATCAAATGCGCCTTCGCCTGGGCTTCTTAGCATCTTTAGTTCGGTGATGCGTCCATCTTTTTCCACCACAAAGCTCACTACGGCTGTGCCTTGCGTACCTGCATCGCGTGCTGCTTCTGGATATTTGATATTCGTGTAAATAAATTGCAGCAACTTCATTTGGCTGCATTCTTTTCTAGCGTCGCCTGTTTGGTCTTCGCAACCCGGAAAGCGTGGCATTTCTTCCACTTCGGTATGTATCGGATCGTGCGTAGCTAGGAGATTTTGTGTTGCTTGTTCATAGGCTTCCTCCGAGTTTAAAGAAGCCGCAGCTACCTTGTTATTAGAAGGAAACTGATCGCGCTTAGAAAATACTAAGACCGCTAATACTAAAATAGGAAGTACCCATAAGTACTTTGTCATTGCTTGTTTCGATGAGTGATTTCGTGTCATCATTATGATTCGTTTTTTCAGTTGTGAATTAATAAAATGGTTGGCTAAAGCAATCTGAAAACCCGATAATGACTGATTCAACAGTAAATGCCCGTAGGACTTTCTAGTTGTCGTTTGCAGCACCCAAGCGTCGGCTAGGTACTCATGCACATTGCGCATAGAGGCGCGATACAAGTATATCATTGGGCTACACCAAAACAGGATGCCCAAGAGTTCCATAAACATCACATCGAGCGTATGCCACCCATTGATGTGTGCTTCTTCGTGTCGTAAAATCTGTTGCTGTTCGGTATGTTTTGCCTCGAATTTTTTACTCCAAAATAAACAATTGAAGAACGAATAAGGCAAGTGTTCGGTATCGGTATAGACAATGCGATATTTTCCATTTTGCACTACTTTGCTGCTGCTGTAGACCTTCCAAATCTGCCAAAGTCCATACCCAAAACGTAGCGTAAAGAGTAGCACACCAACTTGGTAGAGTAGCCAGAGGATATCGAGCCAAGTCGTTGCGGTCTGTGCTTCTGCGCTTGCTTCGATCGCCTGCACGCTATAATGCAATTGGTCGAGCGGAAGGACAATCGGGTGATTATTTCCTATAAAAAAAGTATGCCAATCGACCATTGGAATGAGTAGACCGAAGACTAAAGTCACCAATAAATACCAGCGATTGATATGAAAAAAGGTCTCGCGACTCAATAGAAGCACATAAAGCAAATAAAACACTGCCCAGCAAAGCGTGACTTGTAGCAAATACATCATACTCAAGTGAATTGAAAACCCGCCAGAGGCGGACAAGTGGAAAATGGATAATTAAAAGATGCCTTTCGCTTTAAGAATGGTGTGCTATTCCTCTTCTAATTTATCTAACAATTCCGCTAATTCTTTGATGCTTAGGTCGTTTTCCTGTACCATGAAAGATACCAATCTATCCATAGAGCCACCAAAATAGTCGCCGACTAGTTTTTGAAGGCTTTGTTTGCTATATACTTCACGCTCAATGATTGGGAAGTATTCATAAGTACGTCCGTAGGCTTTGTGTCCTAGGAATTCTTTTGTTTCCAGTATTCGCACTATCGTAGAAATCGAACTATGCGGCGGCAAGGGATCTCCTCCGATGTCTTCTCTTATATCACGCACGGTGCAGCGACCGAGTCGCCAAATAATTTGCATGATTTCCTCTTCTGCCTTTGTTAGTCGTTTCATATGCGATAAATGTGAGATTTTGAGAGGGCGAGAAGTGAGATAAGCCATCTCAAATCTCTCCTCTCTAATTCTTTCGGTTTGTCAGATTACTTTAGCCAACACAAATATATAACGTATACTTTTACTATGCAACTATTTAATAAGCTTTATGACTAAAAAATAAGTTATAGATTGTTTTTTGCTTATTTGGATAGATTTTTTCATTTTTTTTAGCGTAGATATTTACTACTTTCCAAAAAAAGTATATCTTTGCAATCCTTTCCGAAATGGTCGGGTGGCCGAGCGGTTAGGCAGGGCTCTGCAAAAGCTCGTACGGCGGTTCAAATCCGCTCCCGACCTCTATAAAAGTCTTCAATACTACGGTGTTGAAGGCTTTTTTTGTTTCTCAAAATAGAAACCCTATATTTACCCTCATCTTACAATCAATACCCGTATAGACTATGGAAAATACCACTTCATTTGAGCATGGATATGCTTTACTTATTGGCATTCAATATAAACATTGGGATACTACAGTGCGACCTTTAGATGGGACAAAAGGAGATGTAGAAGATTTAAAAACGCACTTTTTAGATGAAAAGAAAGCTGCTTACAAGAAAGAAAATGTAGTAGTGTTGAATGAAAAGGAAGCTACTACACAGGGAATTTTGAATGCACTTGATCAATTCGCTGAGAAAGTAAAGCAGGACTCAGAAGCAACAGCTATAATATTTTTTGCTGGACATGGCGAAACAAATGGTAAAGACTACTTCTTAGTTCCTTATGATTTTGATTTAAAAAAGTGGCAAACTTCGAAAGGGACTACATATAATGCAGACAAAGTAATTCTAGCGAAAGTATTTGCGGAAAAATTAGGAGCTATTCAAGCCAAAAAGAGTTTTATCATATTGGATTGCTGCCATTCACAAAATATTCCTATTGAGCGTAGCTTACTTGGTAGTTCTGCTAGCTTTTTAGCTGGTTTCGTTACCCAATT
>CALGLY010000120.1 GCA_937959095.1 uncultured Saprospiraceae bacterium | reverse complement strand
TTATATGCTTCTTATATGCCTTATATGGTTCAAAAAAAGTAACGCAAATTACCCCCGCAATCGCCGCCGCTCTCTAGCCGCGTCCATAAGTTTACGTACTTCTTGCCGAATTTTTAGGCGAAGGAAAACATCTCCACCGATAAGCACTGCCACACCTGATAGGAAGATGACAAGACTCATCCAATTCACATTTTCGAGGTATTGCGGATAAAGCGTTTCTATGAAAATGGCTTTAATAGAAATAAGCAAGGCGGCAAGCAGAAATAATCCTGTAGCGGTAGCCCGCGTAGCTCGTATAAATTTAGGATTTTGCTGATAAATTGTTTTTTGTAGAAAGAGGTCTACATCAGGGTAGTAGGGATTGATGTTGAGAAGTTCACGTAGGATGTATTCTGCTTTCCCATACTCCAATAGATTGAAGTTGGAAGCGGCTTTCTGGAAAAGCGTTTTACAGAATAAATCTTCGCCTTGAAAAAATTGGACATTATGCTCAATAGAGGTTTCTAGTATAAAATCGACTTGTTGCAAATGACGTTCATACGCTCCAATTTCAAATAATGCGCCAGCATAGCAAACCCGCAATTCAAAGTACTCTGGAAACTCCAATCGATCTATCGCGCGCTCATGTTCCTCGAAGAAACGCGCAACAGTACGATAATCGCCAGCATCAATATCCTTGAATGCTCGATACGTCTTGGAATGATATGTGGATTGTGAAAATGTCACTATTCAAATAACGAATTTATGGCTAAATTAAAAACACGAATATATATATATCTTTTAATGCAAAAAAAGGATAAAAAGTTGCATCAAAATTAGTCCTAATGTGTAATTGGTAGCAATTTGTACAGCAATGGCTTGCTCGGACTCACATCTAGCTCAAAACTAGCGATTTGTAAGTTCAACAGATAAGTGCCATCAGCGATCTTTGGGGAAACATAAATAAGTTCTGTAATCGTACAATGGCTACGGGTAGCAGCAGGATATTTCCAAAACGCATGATGTGCCAAAAGCAGTCCCTTGTCCTCTTCTCTATCTACAGAGGGCAAGTCTAGCAGCAGATGTTCTATGCCACGTTCCACGAGCAACTCAGCCGCTTCGTGGTGCATATAAGGCGGATTTGCGCCAGAGTAAGTGGTGCTAGTTTTCAGGGTATCGTTGGGCATTGTTCGTATGATGAGGGCATTCACATCGGGGTTTATATCGGCTAGTTGTTCGCGCAAAATTACTCGGTCGCCATTTTCCATTTTTTGTGGAAAAACAGTTACTAATTGAGCCAAGTGATGGAATGTTTTCAAGCAGTTATTGATGCTAAACCACTCTTTAGCGATGTGTCCCACACATTCTGTATGCGTGCCATTGCCGTGCGGATTGAGCCGTACATTTTTGAAATTCACCAAGCCTCCTTCTGCGGTAGAACCCACAAAGTCACCCATGCGCACGGGCGAAAATTCGACGGGTGGTGCGTAAAAGCAATTTGGGTTTTGCATTCCATCCTGTAAGGGAATGGAGATGTCGATGGGCTTAGAAAGATCAGCGGTATAGGTTTGGACACCGTGCTGGAAAGTGATTTGCATTGTCTTTAATTTTATGTAAAAAATACTTTTAGGGCTTCCTACGTTAGAAATGAAATAGGTTTAATGAATAAAATTTTTCCTACTTTGCAAGTTGAAAAACAGTTCTGAAATTCAATAATTTCTCGATTCAACTAAGCGCAGTTAATGCGTTTAAGCCGCTTATAAAAACAAAGATAATATGCTCAATAAGTTCCTTTTAATATTTTTTAGTTTAATCCTATTTTTAAGTAGCTCCCAAGCGCAAGAGTTTGATGTAGACTTCCGAAATTTCACCTATAGTAGTTCTCTACATTCTGTAAAAATGCACTTAGAGGGTTTACCTTTGAGCTATCCATTGCTTCCTATGAATTCTAGTTCGCGCTTACATCTTTCGTTCGATGATTTGGAGGGCGATGTTCGGGATTATTCCTATACTATCGTTCATTGCAATGCCGATTGGACACGCTCCGATTTGCAAGAGTTGGAGTATATAGATGGTTTCACAGGTGAATTGATTGAGGATTATTCCTTCTCCTTCAATACGCGGACGACCTATACACATTATGACCTATTTCTACCTAATGACGATCTTACTTGGACAAAATCAGGTAATTATATTCTTATTATTTTTGATGAAGATAATGAAAACGAAGTAGTGCTAACGCGCCGCTTTATGGTATTCGATGAATTAGTAAAATTAAATGCTAAAACTTCGCCCGTTGGCGCATCGGGGAAAAGTCGAACCCATCAAGAAATTGATTTCAGAGTGCAGCATCAAGCTCTGAATGTCCGTAGTCCGCAAACTGAAATCCGTGCAACAGTACTACAAAATGGGCAGTGGGACAATGCTATTGAAGAGCTAGAACCATTATTTGTCCGTAAGGATGAATTGGTATTTGATTATCAAGGAAAAATTCTATTTCCAGCTCAAAATGAATTTCGGCAGCTAGATATGCGAAATTTACAGCAGCGTGCAGGCAATATCGAAAATATAGAAGTGTATAATGATGAATTTGAAGTAACCTTGCTCACGGATAGAAAGCGTTGGGATGTGCCTTATTTATTTTTCAATGATATAAATGGACAATTTATCATTGGCCAAGATAACGAACCAAATCCTTCTACGCGTTCGGATTATGCAAAAGTGTTTTTCTCTTTATATAGTCCTACAGAATTGGATGAAGATATTTACCTCTATGGAGAAATAAGCGATTGGGCGATTCGAGAGGATATGAAAATGGTATATAATGAAACAATTTTTTCCTATGTTGCAAAGATTCCATTGAAGGAAGGCTTCTATAATTATGCCTATGCTGCCGTAAACCCAAAAACAAAGAAAGTAGACTTTGAAGAAACAGAAGGTAATTGGTATCAGACGGTGAATGACTATACGGTTTTGGTGTATTATCGTCCTTTTTCAGGGCGCTACGATCAGTTGATCGGCACGCATACTATTACTACTTTAGGGCGATAAAATATGACTTCGCCAAATTGAAAATGCAGAATTGAAAATTGATAATTAAGGTGCATTTCGTTTTGGCGATGATGTGATAAAAAGTAATAAAATGATAGAATTATCTTCTGAGTATATCAATCAATTAGCCAGCCAAACGATGTTGATAAGCACCTTTTTGGGTGGCTTTTCTATCACTACGCTTACCGCAATTTTATTATCGGACAAAGAAGGAAAGCTATTGAATGTTTTATTCGTGAGTACAGTCATTAGTGCTGCTTCCTTTATCATTGGAGTATTTGCGATGATGAGCTTGATTATGCTCACTACACCCGACTATCCTTTGCCAGTAAATCAGTCTGATCTTATGCTTCCAAAAACGCTAGGTTTTCTCGCCTTTATTATTGGTATCTTATCTATAGTATTCATACTTGGCTTATCGGGCTGGCTAAAATCAAGGAAATTAGGAATGGTAACGACTGTTGTAGGAGTCATCACCTTGATTATTTTTTTAACGTGAGTTTATGGTATAAGAGTTTGGAAAACAGTTGTTTGGATATTTAATTTTGAAAAAAAAGAAGGAAAAGCGATCTTAGAACTGTCAAAGTGTCAAAAATCACTAAACCTTCTATAAAATGTTAGCAGAAATATAC
>CALGLY010000119.1 GCA_937959095.1 uncultured Saprospiraceae bacterium | reverse complement strand
CTAAGAAGTGAAACCAAAAGAAAAATCCTAGTATACCTCCAATAAGTCCGCCTAATAGGAAAGAGAAGAGGCGTTCTCGTGGAACAAATTTGAAAATGGTGTAAGTGCATATCAAGAAGCCTAAGATACCTAAGGAAATCGCGATGCTCCACTTTGGCAGTACTAACCGATATGCAAGTATAATTTCATCGCCAGAGGGTTTATTCCCTAGTACAAATTCCGAAAACAAACCAGTTACGAGATTAAAAGGTTCTCGCACCCAAAAAAGAGTTGTTAAGACCAAAATCCAAAATAGAAGCTTACTCGAATCTCGTTGTTGCCAAAAAGATAGGATGAGCAAGGCTAATGTTCCTGTCAGCATTGTTTGTAGTGGGCCACCTAGCGTAATCCATAAGCGTTCTGGAAGTACTTTGGCTTGTAATTCTGTATAACGTGCTTCTTTCTCAAATTCTATATTTGCTTTCCGCGCTTCCCATTTTTCTTTAGTTAGCTTACTAAGCTCTCTTGATTCTTCGGAACTAGAAGTCATGCTTCCATAAGAAAGGGTAGTTTCATAACCCAAGTATCTTGCTGCTGCAATATGCCCCAACTCGTGGCTTTGTGTCCCGATGATGGTGAAGAGCATAAAAGCAAGAATGATGTAAATGGGGAATTGGATATTGTGCCTCATTTTAGTCTTTTTATTCCTCAAAATAAACCCGCTTCACACGCTGCGAAATGCTCGTAAAAATCTCTAAAGGAATCGTATGAATAGCTGCTGCCAGTTCATCCACATGCGGTGCATTGCCGAAGACAATTACTTCATCGCCTTCT
The DNA here is from genome assembly GCA_937959095.1 of uncultured Saprospiraceae bacterium. GTDB lineage: Bacteria > Bacteroidota > Bacteroidia > Chitinophagales > Saprospiraceae > JAAUTG01. The sequence continues at coordinate 2,870 of CALGLY010000119.1, read as the reverse complement.
GCTACATCAGGAATGTCCGTCACATCAAGCATACACATATCCATACACACATTCCCGACGATGGGGGCGCGTTTTCCGTGAACTAACAGGCTAAATCGCCGATTTCCAGCCGAACGATGTAGCCCATCTGCATAACCGATACTCACCGTCGCGATGCGGCTCGGACGCGCCAAATTGCCACTGCGACTATAGCCGACAGTCTCTTTAGGTGTCACTTCTTTTATCTGCGAAACACGCGCTTTCAAGGTATTCACAATTTGAAGCTGATCCTGCATCGTTTTGCCATTTTCCAAACCATAAAGTCCTACCCCCAAACGTACCATATCGAATTGATATTCAGGGAAACGAACAATGGCACTTGTGTTGGCGATATGCTGCATTGGGCGATAGCCAATAGCCGCTACGATTTGTTCGTACATCTCTCGGAAACGTTGTACTTGCAAGTGCGTGAAATCGTCGTGCTGCGGGGCTTCACTAGCGGAAAAGTGCGAAAAAATGGACTGTACATATAAACGTGGCTCACTGATTAAAAGCTGCGTGAGTTTTGGAATAGCTGCCGCCTCAAAACCCAAGCGATTCATACCCGTATTGAGTTTCAGGTGAATAGGGATTCTACTTCCTTCGGGGATGTAGCGGATGAATTCTTTAAGTAAAGCGAGGCTATAGATTTCGGCTTCTAACTCGTGGCGAATAAGCGTTTCAAAAGTCGCTTCTTCTGGATTTAGGACTAAAATAGGGAGTTTTATGCCCGCTTCGCGCAACTCTACCCCCTCATCCGTATAGGCGACTGCGAGGTAGTCAATATTCTGAAATTCAAGGAGTCGTGCTATCTCCACGCTACCACTTCCATAGGCAGCAGCTTTCACCATCATCAGAATTTTGGTGCGTGGTTTCAGGTAGGAACTAAAGACATTTAGGTTGTGCAGTAAGGCTTTTATATTGACTTCCAAAACGGTACGATGTACTTTTTCGGCTAAAAAATTAGCGATGCGCTCGAATTCGTATCGGCGCGCACCTTTTAGTAATATGGCTTCATTCTGAAAATTGCTTAGCTCTATTTTCTCTAAAAAAGCATCGGTATTCTTGAAAAAGTGGGCTTCTATGGTAGGGGAAAGCATTTTTTGGAGTCTAAATATAGCTTCGCCGATACCAATTACTTTCTGAATTTGCTTGGCTTCTATCAGTTGCGAAACTGCCTGATAGAGCGCGTCTTCTTTCTGTCCACTTTGCAAAATATCCGAAAGAATAAGGCTACGTTTTTCGTGTTTGCTTTGCTGCTCTAGGAAATTCAACGCCATACCGAGCGAAGTTAAATCGGAATTATAACTATCATTAATTATTGTACAATTGTTAATGCCTTCCTTGACTTCCAGACGCATAGAGACAGGCGTAAGTATGGCTATTCTTTCTTGAATGTCTTCGAACGAAAAATTCAAGAGTAACATCGTCGCGCAGCAATGAATGGCATTTTCAATGGAGGCGTCATCTATAAAAGGTATGGTAAAAGAGAAAAGTCTATTTTTAAAATGAGCTTTTATCGTAGTTGTGTCAATCTTTTTTTTGATAGCTAAAATTTGTAAATCTGCTTTCTTTTTAGTGGACCAAGTAAATAGTTTTTGCTGCTTATTTTTTTTTAAAAAAGAATCAATTAATCGATTGTCTCGACAATAAATGATAGTCTCTGCTTTTTTAAATAATTTTAGTTTTTCCTTTAGTTTTTCTTTTTGAGAAGTAAATCCTTCGCTATGTGCAGCTCCAATATTTGTAAAAATACCAATTGTACAATCAATGACTTTGGCAATTTTTCTCATTTCCTTCGGCTGCGAAATACCAGCTTCAAAAATGCCTAAATTATGCGTTTCATTTAATTGCCAAACAGATAAAGGGACACCAATCTGAGAATTATAACTACCAGGATTTCTAGCAATTTGAAAAGCAGAATTTAGTAATTGAAAAAGCCATTCTTTAATGATGGTTTTACCGTTACTGCCTGTAATGCCAATGATTGGGAGGTTATATTGGTGACGATGAAAAGTAGCTAATTGTTGAAGTGCTTTTATACTATTTTTAACTAGGATAAAATTAGCTGTAGGATAGTTTACGGTATCAATTTTTTGAGTAACAATAAAATTTTTTACTCCTTGTTCGTATAATTCTCCGATAAATTGATGACCATTTTGACGATTACTTTTAAAAGCAAAAAAAAGGGTGCGTGTAGGAAATACTAAGTGACGAGAATCAAAAAGTAAGCGTTCTATTTGGGTATCCAATAAAACAGCGTTCAATGGTTTGCCATTGACAATGTCCAAGATATGTTGAATGGAATAAGCCATAGTCTACTTGAGTCACCATTACAAATCAAAACCAATATCTGTTCGATAATTCTTCTCGTCAAAATCAATCAAGGCTGCATTTTTATTAGACAATGCTAAAGCTGCATTAAAATCTTCTCCAAAAGAGGTAATTGCCAAAACACGACCACCATTAGTCACCACATTATCCTTTACCTGCTTAGTACCTGCATGAAAAAGTAAACTATCGGTTATTTTTTCAAACCCAGTCATAATTTTACCTTTTTGATAAGCTTCAGGATATCCACCAGAGACCAGCATAATGGTAGTAGCTGCTTTATCAGAAATTTGAATAGTGTGTTCCCCTAAAGTACCTTCTGCCAGCGCGACTAATAATTCCACTAAATCATTTTCTAGACGAGGTAACACAACTTCTGTTTCAGGGTCGCCCATTCTGCAATTATATTCGATTACAAAAGGTTCGTTATTCACTCTAATTAAGCCAATAAAAACAAATCCTTTATAGTCTAATTCATCTTCAGCAATGCCTTTTACAGTAGGAATAATAATTCGGTCGGT
>CALGLY010000118.1 GCA_937959095.1 uncultured Saprospiraceae bacterium | reverse complement strand
ATCCGATTTCCATTATCATGAAAGTCATCATAACCATATTGATCCGCGATTATCATAATCAGCAGCAAACAAACCGACATACTGGTGGCTAAACCAAAAATATTGAGTGCCGAAAATAGCTTGTGTTTCCGAAGCTGCCGGAAGGCAATTTTTATATAATTTTTAAACATGGTGTTTCTTTTTAATTGAGAATTGAAAATGGATAATTAAAAATGAATTAAATGCACTTTAATTTTCCATTAATTACTCATTCCGAAGTGATTCAATAGGATTCGCCAAAGCGGCTTTCACCGATTGAAAACTCACCGTCAGAAAGGCAACAAGCACCGCTGCCAAACCTGCTAACACAAATACCCACCACTGAATGTCGATGCGATACACAAATTCATTGAGCCATTGCTGCATCAAATACCAAGCAATGGGCGATGCAACCAATAAGGCAATGACGACCAACAATAGGAAGTCTTTGGAAAGCATACTGACCAAACTCCCCACGCTTGCGCCTAGCACCTTTCGGATACCGATTTCTTTGGTGCGCTGTGTGGCTGCATGTGCTGCTAGACCGAATAGTCCAAGACAAGAAATAAAGATAGCCAACAAGCCAAAACCCCAGCAAGTAGCCGCCAAACGATCATCTGCCTCATACATTTCCGCGATTTCTTCATTGTAAAATTTAGCGTCAAAAACCTGTTCGGGTAGCACCTCATTGAAGACCGTTTGTACGGCTGCGGTAGTGGATCCAATATCGTTGGGTTTAACTTTCATACTTGCTAGCCAATATTTTGTCTTCCTTGTAGTCATTGCTAGTGGCAAGCGTTCGCGATGAAGCGAGTGCGTATGAAAATCTTTCATCACGCCGACAATGGGCATTTTTCTACGTCCCATTCGAATATGTTGCCCTATTATTTCTTCTGGAGTGGCTATTCCGAGTTTATCAAGTAGTATTTCATTTACTACCAATTCACGCATCGTATCTGAAGGAGTCATCCACTTACCAGCTACCAATTCGATGCCATAGGCTTCCTGAAAATCAGGATCGGCATATTTTAAGGCTAGATAAAAATCTTCATCTTCTGGATTATTAGCAAAGTAAAAATTCGTGGATGAGGTATTACCAGACATCGGATAATCACTACTTAAACTTACTGATTCAATATTTGGGAGTTGCTGCAATTTTTGTTTCAAACTATTCTGTCGTGCTATGGTCGCTTCATCCGAATTGAAGAAGAAATTATAAACCAAATCTTGCCTAAAACCTAAATCTTTTGAACGAATATAATCGAGTTGTAATAGCGTGATGATGACACCAATAATGAGTCCTTGTGCAATGAAAAATTGCAAGACCACTAAGGATTTCCTAATATTTGCGCCAGCAAAATGACGATTACTAATTTTATTTTTAAGTGCCTCGATAGGCTGAAAAGAAGCTAAACTGAAAGAAGGATAAAGCCCCGCTAACAAAGTGACGGCAACGGTAATGATACCCGCTACACCCCAAACTTCGGGCCGTGTGAAAAAAGCAACCTCATCTGGTACATCCGAAATATACTTGAGCAAAGGCGTACAAAGTGCAGCAAGTCCGATGCCTAGCCCTACCGAAGTCAGCACAGTCATTCCTGTTTCTGTCATAAACTGCGCGATTAGTTGCCCACGCTGCCCACCAAGCGTTTTGCGGACACCGACTTCTTTGGTGCGTAGACTAGCTTGTGCAGTAGCAAGATTGATGAAATTAAAACAAGCCATTATTAAAATCAATAACCCAATTAATCCTAAAATTCTCAATCTACTTTTGCTAATAACATGATCGCCTGAATTTTGATGATTTTCATCGAAATGAAGCTCAGAAATCGGCTGTAGAAGATGTACACGCTCTTGAATCCCTGCATCATTTATATAATGTTTTTTGCCAACGGCTGATACATTTTCTTGGGCTGTTGCTAGTTGTTCCGTATTTTGTAGTAAGGCATAAAATTGATCGTTGGAACTACAGCTTTGCCAATTACTATCATAGCCAAAATAACTTTTCTGACTTTCTAGGGTTTTGTAAGATACAAGATAAGGAAAGGTGAAATCGCAACGCTCTGGTAAATCTTCCAACACGCCTGTGACGGTAAAAGGAAGCACATTATCAATCAGAATGGTTTTGCCAAGCGCATTTTCCCAGCCGTCAAAACATTTTTCTGCCCAAGATTTCACCAGCACTATGCTATTGGGTTTTGTTAATGCTGTTTTCATATCGCCGCTTAGTGCTGGGAAATCAAAAATCTCTAAAAAGCTAGATTCTGTAAAAAAAGCATCTCCTTTTTCTAGGGCAAATTTCTTAATCGGATTATTACCATCAGGATTGGGTACGGTAATCATATTCCAAAGCTGTCGTATACGTGCAGTCTTTTCAAATTGGGGAATTGTTGTTTCTAATTCCTCCATCGCAGGTATAGGCAAACCTACGGTATACGGATCACCATCATCTTCACGATCTTCGGAAACTACGCGTACTATACGGTCATAGTTTTCAAAATTGGTATTAAAATTCCACTCATAACTCACCACTCGATAGAGCAACAAAACAGCCGCAATCCCAATGCTCAAGCCCACAATATTGATACCTGTAAACAACTTGTTTTTCCAAAGGCTACGAAAGGCAATTTTGATATAATTTCTAAACATGGTGTATTTCTTTAATTGAAAATGGATAATTGAAAATTGAAAACGCAATCAATGCTTCATTACAATTATTCATTTCGCAGTGATTCAACAGGATTCGCTAAAGCAGCTTTGATACTTTGAAAACTTACGGTCAAAAAGGCAACACATACTGCTATTAACCCAGCTAAGGCGAACATCCACCATTGCACTTCGATGCGGTAAGCAAAGTCACTCAACCAGTTTTGGGAGAGCCACCATGCAATGGGTGAAGCCAGCAAAATTGCTACGATAACCAAGACTATAAAGTCTTTAGAAAGTAGTGCCACAATACTCGGCACAGACGCGCCTAAAACTTTCCGAATTCCGATTTCGCGTGTGCGGCGGGCTACTGAAAAGGAGACTAAACCAAACAGTCCAATGCAAGAAATGAAAATCGCTATGCCCGTTGCAGTACGCATTAGCTTGGCAGTGCGTTGTTCGCTTTCGTATTGCTTCGCAATTGATTCATCAAAAAAGCGTGGATTAAAATCAACTTCAGGATATATTTTTTGCCATATTGCTTTCACCTTGAGCATCGTGGCTGCCATGTCTTTTGTATTCAGTTTTATGCCCATGCAGAAAGTGCGTTTGTGCATATTCATTATAAGCGGCTCTATTTTCGTTCTCAAATTCTGATGATGAAAATTCTTAGTAACACCTACCACAGGATACCCCCCGCCACGTTCTCGCTTTACCACTTTTCCAATTGCTTCTTCTGGATTATTAAAACCCATCAGCTTTACTGTTTCTTCAGTAATTAGGTATTCTTTAATGGTATCGCTTGGCAATAGTTCCCGTCCTGCCACTAAGTCAATACCATATAAATCCAAGTAGTTTTCATCTATAATTTTCCCTTTGATTTGGTGTTTTTCTTGTTCGCCATTCACATCAAACTGAAAGGCAGCACTAATGTGTCCATCTTGGGTAGGTGGTGCATTGTGCATAGATAATTGCTCTACCTCTGGAAGGCGAGCGATTTCTGCACGCAATAAAGCCCTCTTCTCTGCTGGCTGTCGCCAAGAGGTATAGAGATTAACGATAGCATCTTTATGAAAACCCAAGTCTTTATTGAGCATATATTGGAGCTGCTGCCCTACAATAAATGTACCTGAAATAAGGACTAACGCAATCCCAAATTGTAGTACGATTAAGCCTTTCCGAACCCAGTTACTGCTATTCCCTTTCTGCAATTGTGCCGTCTGATTTTTCAAAGCAACGATAGGCGAAAAAGAAGACAAAATAAATGCTGGATAGAAACCAGACAATAGGCTTACCACCACAATAGTCGCGCCAAGAAAAAGTAAAGTACTTGGCTGAAACAGTTGGAAAGTCAATCCTTCGGGTAGAAATTCTTGGAAGTACTGGAAACTCGCTTGCGAAAACACAACCGATAGAATTACTGCCGCTGTTGTGAGTAAAGTCGTTTCGCTCAAAAACTGCTTAATAAGGTGTCCTCTATCACTTCCCAACACTTTTCGCACACCTACTTCTTTGCTACGCTGCAAGGATTGTGCTGTCGATAAGTTAATGAAATTGATGCTTGCAATAAGTAGCAAAATTCCTGCAATCGACATCAATGCGTAAAGTGTAGAGCGCGGAATAGCTGCCATCGAGCGTGGAAATTTATTTAATTCCGTGTTACTGTGCATATCTGCAAGCGGCTGTAATTTGAAGTTAGTAGCATCTCCTTTATCCTCTTCTCCAGGTGGGTCATTCTGCAATAAAACAGCATCGAACTGTGCCATCAATTGTTGATTGTCCGCTCCTACCTGCTTCTTGATAAAAAGCTGTGTATTGCTATAAAAACTACTCCATTGATCGAATGGAACTTGTTTTTTCATCCAAGAATTTTCGAGGGTACTATAAGAAATGAAATCTGTGAAAATAAAGTCGGTTGGTTGTTGTAAATCTGCTACGACACCACTCACTATAACAGCAAGCGAGTCTTGATAAACAATTGTTTTCCCAACGGCTGCCGTCACATCTTGAAAGCCGAAATAACGCTGTACGGCACTTTCGGTAAGTACGACTTCGTTCGGTTGTGCCAGTGCTGTTTCGGGCGAGCCATCTAGCCATTCATAAGTCGAAAATATTTCAAAAAAAGCAGATGATACAAAAGACACCTTCTTTAAATCCTTGAAGGTTTCAGCCTTCGCGCTGCCACTATTTATGCTTGCTTTTGCTCGGTAAATCGTATAGATAGGAGCAACCGATTCTAAACCCGTTACTTGCTCTTCGATAGCGGGTGCAAACGGCATACAAACACCCCCACTCACATGATTAGAAGTGCCACTAAACTGAGTATAAACGCGATAAATGTGTTCCTTCCCGGGATGGAAGGTATCAAAACTCTTTTCATATTTTACAATCTGAAAAATCGTGAAGCAAGCACTTATTCCAATAGCTAGACCCAGTATATTGATAGCCGTGTGCAGCTTAT
>CALGLY010000117.1 GCA_937959095.1 uncultured Saprospiraceae bacterium | reverse complement strand
AAAAAGTGCAAGGCAGGCAAGTCAGCCAAATAGAAAGAAGTATGATCAGAAGCCCCTACTCCACTGTCATGTGTCTGGATATCGAGTGCAGGTTCTTTGATTTGTTCAAAGACACTTTTCCAAGTCGGTGATGTGCCAGCTCCATTTATGACAAGGCTATTTTCTTTCAATCGACCTAACATATCCATATTGAGCATATAGTTCACTGTACTTAAATCTATCGTCGGATTTTTCACAAAGTGCTTCGAACCATACAAGCCCAATTCCTCCCCCGAAAAAGCAATGAAAAGGTAGTTATTTTTTTTCCAAGTTGCTTTTTTTAGTTCTTCTGCCAAATAAAGTAGCGCAGAAATACCACTTGCATTATCATCTGCACCATTATGAATAACGGGTCCATCCAAGTAGCGCGAGCCAAATGCTCCTCGCCCTATATGGTCGTAGTGCGCGCCTATAATGACCGTAGAAACCGCACCATTATCCAAATAACCAACTAGATTTTTCCCTGTACGTTCTTCTCCACCTGTTTCATGCGGGTTGGTGCTGTGCAAAAACTCAAATACTTGCTCATAACCGTCTTTATCTCCCTTTGGCTGTAATCCAATTTCTTGAAATCGTTTTGTGATATATTGGGCAGCCAAAATTTCTCCTTCTGTCCCTGTTTCTCGCCCTTGCAAATAATCCGACGCTAAGTAAATAACATCTACGCGCATCTCTTGTAGCACGCTTGCTTTATCTTGAGTATATGCTACAGAATTACAGATTGTAACAAATATGAAAAAAAACAAATTGAATCGCATAAATTTGAATCTTTTATTCATCAGTAAAGTTATATATTATATATTTGTGATTAAGGGAGTCGGCAAAAAAAAATCTACCCACTCTAACTTGTTCTTCCTGCCCGAACAAGCGGAGCAGGCGGGTTTCCTTCTAAAAAATCGAAAAAATAAGTCCGTAGCGAAGGCTATGCACTTATTTTTTCAATTCTTTAGAAGAAGAAAATATCTGCGCCATAATGGGTACCTTATTTATTGCCGACTCCCTAACACTAAATAATATAATTCTAATTGCGTTACTTTAAAGCTATTAGAAAGTCGAAATTAGTAATTATTACCTGAAAATAGAGATAGGTATAATACAAAATAATACTTATTACTTAAGATTATTCAGTAACTAAGCTAAGCTTATTCTTGCAACTTTCTTCATAATTAGAAGTAGATTTATAATGGACAATACAGTACAGCAGCGAATAGATTCAGTGAAAACTATGCAAGGGCAAACGAAGGAAGAGAAGAGAGAACTATCAGATCGGTTTAAGAAAAACTTCTTGATGGGAACATTGCGCTACAAAGCGTCAGCGTTCTATTTAGGCTATCCGTTGGAGTTGAGAGATAAACTAACGCGCTTAGCTGTTCCTGCTTTCGATCCACCTAATAAGTTTGTCATTTTTACCTCTGGTCGCTCGGGTAGTACATTGCTCGTAGATTTGATTAATTCTAATCCAAATATTCATTGCGATTTAGAATTACTAAAACGTCGGAATTTTGCACCAATGGGTCTTATAAAAGCCCATGCAAAATGCTCTACGCAAGATACTTATGGATTTAAATTACTTTCTTATCAATTGAAAAACGTACAAACCCATGTTATCAACAAGTGGGTTTTTCTAGATCGTTTAGTAAATAAAGAAGGTTACAAATTAATCCATCTGGAGCGCGAAAATAAGGCAAAACAAGCCCTTTCCATCATTTATGCTTTTTATAGAGGTAAATGGCACAATCAGAAAGGAAGTAAGCAACAGCAAAGTCTTCAGTTTGAGCTTGATCCTGAAGTGCTTTATAAATTCATCAATGAATCGGAAATTTTAAAGAGCTTTGAGATGGAAATGCTTCAAGGGCAAGAACACCTTCATGTTTCCTACGAGCAAGATTTAATCAATCCTGATCGCCGTGAAGAAACGATTCAGAAAATGTCTGATTGGATTGGGATAGAAGCGGTGAAGCCAGAAACGTCCCTACGAAAAGTGACCCCTTCCAAGCTTTCTACTATGATTTCTAATAAGCAAGAAGTAATCGACTTCATTGCTAATACAGAATACGCGCATTATGTACCTACTTTAGAAAAAATGTAATTCCTTAATATAAGGGAAAGACTAATACACTGTACTTAGTAGATCTTTATTCTAATAAAGTCGAACTAAATAAGTGCGTATATAAGAATCAACCATAAGTATCAATATGAACTTATGGTTGATTTTTCAGTTTTGGATGTTATGATATGAATTGATGCACTAGCTTAAAAAGACCTGACTACAACACCTTGTAATGATTCTCCATAAAACGTTACAATCAGGAATTTTCAAATGAACCATTTCGTTTTATCCTACTATTTGTTCACCAACATCAATTTGCGATGAATAATGGTATTATCTACTTGAACTTTTGCGAAAAGCAACTTAGAATCAAAAGATACAATAGGAAGTTTTATAGTGTTATTTCCTTTATTAAGTTCCACTTCGATATTAGATTGTAAATTCCCCGCAGTATCATAGAGCCAAAGCTTAGCATCTATCATTTCATTTGCTTCTATATCTATCCAAGCCTCACTATTTACAGGGTTTGGATAAACTCTGCCAACCACAGTAATATCCTTTTTACGCCCGACTTGAATAAGGTCAGAATACTCTATACTTCCATCTGTATCAACTTGTTGCAAGCGATAATAATAATTTGCCGCAATAGGAAGTTTAAGGTCTTTAAAAGTGTATTCATGTGGTTCTATACTAGTGCCATATCCATTTGTCCAATGAATTATTTCGAATTTTTTACCATCGAAGCTGCGTTCTAGGTAGAAACCATCATTATCAAGCTCTGTTTCTGTAACCCATCTAATTTCAATATCCTTGGACTCATTTATATATTTTGCTTCGAATATGCTTAATTCTACAGGGACTACACTAGAACAATCGCCTGCTGATACCCCTAAAACAGGCATCGAAACACTACAATCACCAATTGGTAAAAGCATACCAGGACCAAGCGCAAAATTGCTAAAACTAATATCTACACTTGTTGATGTGAGAGGAGTAGCTATGTCTATATTTATAAAACCATATAGATCATCTGAAGGGTCTCCAGGAGTACCATTATCATTAGTGAAACCCATATAAGCACCTCCAGCACCTCCGAAAATTGTTCCAACACCTTGTGAAAGATTATATAAGGTGGTTGAAAGTTGAAAATTTCCATCGGAGCAAACAGGTTCATTAATAGGAGTACCAATCAGGTCATCTGCTCCTGTCACAGCTCCTATCATAGTTGTGTAGATAGTATTTCCATCTAATCCTGTAATGGAAATATTTTGAAAGGCTCCAACGGCAAGGTAAGTGATACTAAAATCAGGAGTACCATCTCCATTGGCATCAAAGACGACCGGAGAACCAGGCGGCGTGCCAAGTGAATTGATTACAGTAATCATTCCACTAGTGCTACTACATTGCGCATGTAGCGGAGTGATGCTAGGAATCATTAGCAGGGTGAATAAAATAAAAACGACGACAATTAAGCGTAGTTTAGAGATAGGGTTCAAGTATAAACCATTCATTTTCAATAACTTTGTGAGAGTTCAATAATACATCTTCATAGCAGTACGTAAGACTTTTTCTTCTATTTCCGCAAAATAGTTGAGCATGAAATAAATAGTAACGAAGACATTTTTTTCTTGGTAGGTGAGAATAGAGGATAGACCAAGCCCATAAAGGACATGGAAATAATGTTCTATTCAATCAGCAAGTAATTAATAACGGCAGTCTGATGTTTTGTTAGTAGTACAGTTGTTTTCAGTTGATGTAGTGTAAGCTTTTACTTTGTAATGTTCTTTTGATTTGCTGTAAATAAAGCAAAAAATAGATACTCTTGTTCTTGTTCTTGCTTTATGGAGGGACCTTTTATAGCCTCCCACTGTGTCTTTATAAAATTACTGATATTTGAGAGCCAATAACCATCAAAAGAATCTTGTATTGCATTATGTTTTTTCATAGCACTAGGCATAAGATTTAGTTCTAATTCATCTTTATTTATTTTTTTCAATAAAAAAAGCATACGCAGAATCTTCCCTATTGCAAAGAAGGTAATACATAAACTTTAGTTATGAAACAAGTAAAGTTGAATGTGCCCTAAATTAATTATTAGAATAAGTAATAGGAAAATAGTAAATCACTATTTTAATAGGAAGGTAGTTTTGATACAGCAAATAAATACTTAGATGTGCTTTAGTTTAAAACATAGTTAGTTGATTCTATTTTACAAATATAGACTAACTAAATTGCATTTTAAGTACTTTCTTCTGTTTTTTTACAAAAAATCATGCTTCTATTATACAAATATAATATTGGGACATACGACTAAAATAATATATAATTGGGACTATCAAACATGGAAAAGATTGATATTCAATTGTCTATGAATTCAATTATTATTATTTTATCATGTTTTAAACAATGACAGTCAAACAATTAAACAAGTATCTTTATTTTATTTTTTATAAATATCGTAGATGTAATACTAAAATTAGGTTGTAGTATTTTTTTTAGAAAAAAATAAATTTATGCCAGTCACAAAAAACATGTTTTTTGTTAAAAATCATTAACTTTTATTTGATAGTACCTATTATTGTTCAATAATAACTTTTATATTAGAATCTGTTTGAATTTAAGCTTTTTTAATAGTTTGGCTAAAAAAAAGTAGTACATCTGTACATACGGATTCCTTTCTCTTTGGTTCTTTAATCAAAATAGCGAAAAAAGGCACGCACAAATTATTAAAGAGGTACAAGTCTATTGAACAATCGTACAGAATAAATACTGGGACAAACCATTTGTGATAAATGTCTTAGACAAATAAATGTCAAAGAATGAACAATATTTACAATAGTCCTACTAGTTCAATAGACTTGTCCACAAAGAAGAAAACCTAGAACTTATATAGAGGAGGGCTTCTTTCTGAACAAATCTAATACTAATCTATAGTAAAAAATTCTATTATAGCTTTACGCTTGTTTTTTACTTAGGCAAGGCATTTTTTGAAGGCATAGCCTTAGCTATGGCTGATAAAAATAACGAAGCATAAGGAGAAAAGAAGCAAAAGATTAATGTAAGTTTTAACTATGGATTAGTATAATACTAGCGCATTCTAAATATCTTCAACCTTACCAGCAATTATGGCAATAAAAATTAAATGTGGCAAGTCAGAGCTTAAGCTCAAAAAAAGTAATAATCTAGTTGGTCTTCGCACCAATCAAGAAATAAAGAAAGATCAATTACCTAATTATGTCGTTTCGCAATATCACCAAAACCTTGGTGGATTCAATGTAGTGAAACTAGATAAAGGGAGGCAAAATATAGATAATAAACTAGATGAGGTACGCGATTATAATGAGGTAAAAGTTGGTACACATGTCTATTACTCCGAGGGAAGTACCCGTCCGATAGTACCGACGGGAGAGCTTTTTATCCAATTTCAGGAAGGCACTAATCAGGAAGAGCAGAATATGGTACTAAGTGAGTATAACCTTGTGCTTATTGATCGCACAGATAATTACCTAGTCACAGCTTCTGTATCTCCTGCTTCTCCGAATCCTTTGAAGGTAGCGAATCTATTAGAACAAATCTCGCTGGTAAAGTGGGCAGAACCAGATATTGATACGCCCTTGGAAGAATATGAATTTGTTCGACCAGATGATGATTTATTAGATCATCAGTGGCATTTAAAGAATAGTGGCTTTGTGATAGATGCGAATTGGAGACTCAAGAAAGACGCAGACGCTAAAATCATAGATGCTTGGAAACGCCTCGGGAAAACAGGTTCATCTGAAGTAACAGTAGCAGTCATTGATAACGGTTTTGACCTTTCCCATCCTGATCTTCGGGATAATATTGTAAAGCCTTACAATGTATGGGATAGAAGCAATAAGCCTATTCAAGATGACCCTACTTATACGCATGGAACGCCTTGTGCGAGTGTCGCTATTGCACCTGCGAATGGGACAGGGATTGTAGGAGCGTCACCCAATTCTAAGTTTATGCCTGTGCATGGTACTTCTTTCAGCGCCAGTGCTACCAAGCGGATGTTTGAGTATTGTGCCGATAATGGTGCGGATATTATAAGTTGTAGTTGGGGAACTACCGACCCTGGTTTTGCCCTCAATACCATGAAGGAACGTGCTATAGCCGATGCTGCTCAAAATGGGCGCAATGGCAAGGGCTGTGTCATTTTGTATGCCGTAGGGAATAGTAATTTAGATTATGTAAATCTCTATTCAGCTCACCCTGATGTGATTGCTGTAGCAGCCTCTACAAGCCGCGATGAACATGCTGAGTACTCTAACCGTGGACGTGAAGTATCTGTTTGTGCGCCTTCTAATGGCAATTGGCCAATACTAGCAGCACGTGCTTCTTGGGATACAGGACTGCATTGGGAAACGGGCGACTTTAGATATTACCGAGATGGCAAAAATAGAGGGGTGCATTACAAGCACTTCGGAGGTACATCGAGTTCTTGTCCGTTAGTAGCGGGTGTGTGTGCCCTTATTTTGGCGGCTAATCCTGAATTGACAGCCAAGCAAGTCAAAGAAGTACTAGAGCAAACTGCTGATAAAATTGGAGATCCTTCGGAATATGTAAATGGACATTCTCCTAAATACGGTTATGGACGAGTGAATGCAGATAAAGCAGTAGCAGAAGCCCTCCGTCGTCGTGATGCAGTGGATGGGGAAGAACCAGATGGGGAAGTGGCAGATGGTATAGGAAGTGGACAAGGCTTATTTCGATTTGATGTGCAAAAGCAAGAATCATCGGGCTGGGGCGTACAGATTGGCGCATTTGCAGACTATGGTAATGTGCTGATACAAGCGGAGCGATTGCAACGCCAATTTAGTGCAGATATAATTGTAAATATTAATGAGCTAGAGGGTAGAACGGTCTATAAAATGGTGGTTGGTGTATATGATAATATCGAAAGAGCGCGTGTCTTAGAACGCAAAATGGAAGAGGCTGGCGTGCAAGGCTTTTTGAGAAATCTAGCGGATTTAGCATAAATAATCGAGCTGCGATCTGTGCTAAAAACAGATCGCAGTTCGTACTTCTCTTCTCTTTCACTTAGTAATGCTGCCCATTATAAAAGATAAGAGAAATACCAATGTGAGAGAAATTTTCTTTAGTGTCTTCTAATGGGATATTAGGATTAATCACATCATTTAAGTTTTTAAAGTCAAAATCTCCCCAAGGCACCCAGACAAATGGCTGTAAAGAAATAGATAAAAAATCGCCTACCTTTCCAGAAATGCCTATGAAAAACCGACTACTATAAGCAGATTCTTCTACAAGACCATTAATCAGATCGCTATCGGTTTCTGTGGTTATTTTAAATCGATCTTGATTGAAAGAACCTCCAAAGCTCCAAGTGTCATCAATGAACGTCGTATAACCAATCCCGAATGTACGATAACGATAGCCTAATCTTCTATAGGTATAAGCACCTTCCAAATCTGTTCCTGTTGCGCTAGATCGCTTAAAACGTTCTGTCCAAGTAAATTCTAAGCCAGCAAAGCCGACGCGATATCTTGCTCCCATACCAATACCATTCAATACATGAAGATTATCTAGTCCTACTTTTTCAGTCGTTTGAGTTTCATTATAATTATCTATAATTAGGTTATAATTCTCTGCTGGCGCATAGCCTAAATTATAATTTACAGAAACATTAAATTGTGCAATTGCTCCAAACGAACAAGCACAAAAAAATAGTAGACAAAGTGTATATCGTGCCAATTTCATAAGATTCTAATTTTGCCGCCAAGATACGCTTTTTGAAGAATTCTAATGACTATGCCATTAATCCTTGAAGCACTTTTCCATGAACATCTGTGAGGCGGTAGCGACGACCAAGGTGTTTGTAAGTCAATTGTTCATGTTGCAAGCCCATTAGATGTAAAATCGTAGCATGAAAATCGTGAATATGCACAGGGTCTTGTACTATATTATAACCCAATTCATCGGTTTTTCCATACACACTACCTGCTTTCACTCCGCCACCTGCCATCCAAATAGAATAGCAGCGCGGATGATGATCGCGTCCGTAATTATCCGCAGTGAGTTTACCTTGGCAGTAGTTGGTGCGTCCAAATTCTCCTCCCCAAATCACGAGGGTTTCATCGAGCAAGCCGCGTTGTTTTAAGTCCATAACTAAGGCAGCGGAGGCTCTATCTACATCTTCTGCTTGCAGGCTCATTTCTCCTACTAGGTTGCCATGCTGATCCCAGCCTTGATGGTATAATTGCACAAAACGCACGCCTGATTCGGAAAGTTTTCGGGCTAAAAGACAATTTGCCGCATACGTTCCTGGTACAAGACAATCCGCACCATACATCCGAATAATGCTTTCGGGTTCTTTACTCAAGTCGGTGAGTTCAGGCACAGCCGTTTGCATTCGGTATGCCATTTCATATTGCTGAATTTTAGTATAAATTTCAGGATCGCCAAAGGTTTCATGGTTCAGCACATTGAGTTCTGCCAGCCTATCTAGCATTCGCCTGCGCCCTGCTTTGCTTGTGCCATCAGGGTTATTTAAGTAGAGGACAGGCTCTTCGCTTGCACTAAATTGCACGCCCTGATGATAACTATCTAGAAAACCATTTGTCCACAATTTTGAATAGACCCCTTGCCCATTTCCGCGTCCTTTGGAGAGTAACACGCAATAATCAGGCAGGTTGCTATTTTC
>CALGLY010000116.1 GCA_937959095.1 uncultured Saprospiraceae bacterium | reverse complement strand
ATACGTTCTTACTTTCCTATCCAAAATCAGGTAATACTTGGATGCGATTTCTGCTTACATATATCATAAAAGGAAGTGCGCTAGAGTATGAAGAACTAGAGTCTTACATCCCATCTGTATATGTATCAGCGGATAAGATTCTGACCATGAAGAGTCCTCGAATTATTAAGACTCACCATGCCTTTATGAATAAATATCCGAAAACAATTTACATCGTTAGAGATGGACGCGATGCCTTAGTGTCGTATTATCATTTCTATCAAGATACTAGAGGTTTTAAAGGGACTTTTAAGGAATTTTATGATGTGATACCTACTAGTGAAATTGGTACTTGGCATCAACACATTACTAAAGCAATGAAATTCCAAGAAGAACATCCTGACCGCATACTTATAGTTCGCTATGAGGATATGAAACTGGATGCTGTAGAAGTATTAAAAGAGGTGGTGAAGTTCATAGGGATGGAGGATGTAGATGTTAGCTTGATTAATGCGGCTGTAGAAGCATCAGAGTTTGATAGATTACGTGCCAAACAAGAGGAAAAAGGTGGTATTCTTATTAATGGTAAGAATGTAAATTTCTTTCGAAAGGGACAGTCAGGCAATTGGGGAAGTTATTTTTCAGAAGAGTTATTAAAAGACTTTTGTGAAACAAATAGTTCCTTGCTAGCGTCTTGGAAATATGACCTTTGAGTATAATTCTTATCGTATTATATACCTACTGTTTTGAAGGATAATCAGCTTATTTTCTTGGTGTCACAGCCACGTTCGGGTTCTTCTATGTTGCAACAGATTTTAAACTCTAGCAACAAAATAGAATCTTTGCCTGAGCCTTGGTTGATGCTGCCAATGGCACAATTATTAAAACAGACTAAGCACACATCTTCTAGTTACAATTATCATTTCTTTCAAGTACACTTTGATAAATATATAAAGGATGTTAAGGATGGTAAAGCAGTTCTGCTAAATGCTATCCGACAATATGGACTGGATTTATATGGTGCAGCACTAAAAAAGGAGGATAATTTTTTTTTGGATAAAACGCCTAGATATTACCATATCATAGGAGAACTCATTGAAGTGTTTCCGAATGCAAGAATTGTGCTTCTAGTCAGAAATCCGCTTAGTGTTTTTTCTTCCATTCTTTCCTACAATTTTGATGGAAAAATATCGGGTTTTAAGAATGAACCGCGCATCTGTGATTTACTTTTAGCCCCTAAAGAAATCCTGAAATTAAAACAACATCCTGGCGTGTTTTTTATCAACTATGAAGATATCGTTTCACGTCCGCAAGAAGTACTACCTAAGTTATTTGAATATATAGGAATTAGTCAAGATGCTAACCAAGCAACAGGTACTTATCAGGTAGATGAAATTTTTGCTTCTTCTAAACTCATTGATAGAAAATCAGCTACTAAACATAATAAGCCAGTAGAGCAGTACCTTACTGCTTGGAAAAAAAGTATTAAAGATAAACAACAAAAGCAATTAGCTTTACAATATATAGAAACTTTGGGAGAGGATACATTAAGCCGATTAGGCTATTCTTACCAAGAAGTTATCCAATCTATAAAAGAGCATCCCGTAAAGTTTTGCATACCTACTATTAGTTTTCAGCAACTGACTGGAAATACACCTGAAATTCTCAAAAAAGGGTTACTCTTTTTTTATCGAGTTCAAAAAAAAATCTGGTTATGATTGAAAAAATATTAGACACTACCGATAAAGTATTGGCAATAATTATACGGAGATCTTTTAGTAAAGAGGGGATCGAATTTTTTACTCCCGATGATTATTCGCAGCAAATAGGATACATGAATCGCCCGGAAGGCTATGTTATTCCTCCTCATCGACACAATTTAGTGGCGAGGGAAGTATCGCTCACACAGGAGGTACTTTACATCAAGTCAGGGAAGGTAAGAGTTGATTTCTATAATAATACTCAGGACTATCTAAAAAGCACACTACTGCATGCAGGCGATGTGATTTTGTTAGCTGATGGGGGGCATGGCTTTGAAATGATAGAAAGCTCTGAAATGATAGAAGTAAAACAAGGCCCTTATTGTGGCGAGATGGATAAGGTTCGTTTTGAACCAATAGCTAAAGAAAAAGTAATATTACAATGATTCCAGTAAATACACCCTTGCTTTCTGGTAATGAAGCAAAGTACCTTCAAGAATGTATAGATACAAGCTGGATTTCCAGTGAAGGTCCATTCGTCAAGCGATTCGAAAAGGAATTTGCAGCCTACAATAATCGGAAATATGGTATTGCAGTCAGTAATGGTTCTGCAGCATTGGATGTAGCAGTACGCGCACTAGATTTACCTGAAGGAAGTGAGGTGATTATGCCTACATTTACGATTATTTCGCCTGCTGCATCGCTTGTCTATTCTAAGCTGAAGCCTGTGTTGATAGATTCCAAACCTGACACTTGGAATATGGATGTGGATCAGATTGAGTCCAAAATTACAGATAAAACAAAGGCTATACTTGTAGTTCATATCTACGGCTTACCTGTAGAGATGGATAAGATACTAGAACTTGCTAAGAAGTATGATCTTAAAATTATTGAAGATGCTGCAGAGATGCACGGGCAAGAGTATAAAGGACAAAGATGTGGCTCTTTTGGTGATATAAGTATCTTTAGCTTTTATCCCAATAAGCATATCACAACAGGAGAAGGCGGCATGATTCTTACGGACGATGACCACCTACTAGAACGATGCCAATCATTACGAAACCTTTGCTTTAAAAAAGGAGTACGATATGTCCATGAAGAATTGGGCTGGAACTATCGAATGACCAATCTTCAAGCAGCACTCGGAGTAGCACAACTAGAAAAAATAGATACCCACATAGAAAAGAAAAGAGTAATAGGCAATGCCTATAATGAATACCTGAAAGGAGTACAGGGACAAGTACAACTTCCATTGGCACAAACTGACTATGCTGAAAATATCTATTGGGTTTATGGATTGATTGCTCAATCCCAAGAGCAACGAACCTATATCCTTGATGCACTAGGCAAACAAAAAATAGGAACACGTACTTTTTTCTGGTGTATGCACGAGCAACCAGTATTTAAGAAAATGGGCTTATTTGAAGGGGAAACTTATCCTGTTGCTGAAAGCTTAGCACGAAGAGGGTTTTATATTCCAGCAGGACTAGGTATCCATAATGATGAAATAAAAATAGTATCGAATTCTTTAATCAAAGCAATCAATGAAAGTCTTTAATAATTACTCTGCTTATTACGATTTATTATATAAAGATAAAGACTATAAGGGAGAAGCAGAATATATCCACGAACTCATCAAATCTTCAGCACCTGATGCTAACTCTATTTTAGACTTGGGTTGTGGCACAGGGAAACATGCATTTCATTTTGCAGAATTGGGGTATGAAGTAGATGGGATTGATTTCTCTGATTCGATGGTTGAAATCGCAAATAAAAATTTAGACGGCGATTATCAAAAATACAAAGATAAGTTATCATTTCAGGTAGGGGATGTGCAGGATTTTAGAGGGGAGAAACAATATGATGTAGTCGTTTCACTTTTTCACGTGATGAGTTACCAAACGACCAATGAAGCCCTGAAAGCAACTTTCGAAACAGCAAGTAAGCATTTGAAAAAGGGGGGCGTTCTTATCTTCGACTTTTGGTATGGACCAGGCGTACTTACTGACCCGCCTGTAGTACGAGTGAAACGCCTAGAGGATGAGCGCATACATGTAACACGTATTGCCGAACCAGTTATGTATGCCAATGATAATTGTGTAGATGTTAATTATGCTATTTTTATTAAAGACAAGGCAACTGGGGAAGTAGAACAAATAGAAGAAACCCACAAAATGAGGTATCTTTTCATACCCGAAATGTTGAATCTATCGGATTTCTCACTAATAGATTATTATGCTTGGAGGTCTTTTGATAAGCCAACATTTAAAAGCTGGAATAGTATTTTAATTTTTAGAAAATGAGGAAATTTAAAGTAGGAGTATGGTTAAAAGACTCTTATTCGCCAAAAGTAGGAGGGGGAAGCTCATACTACCACCGATTGATGAGTTATATAGATCAGCATGATTTTAAGGACGAATTAGAAGTTTTTTTTATAAAAAAATACTCTGATACAGATCATAAATTTAAGAAAGATGTAATTGTTTTGCCTAAACCCAAAGGGGGCAAATATCACTTCCTTAATTTTTTGCACAAAATCATTTCTCTCTTCCCTTTAGGTGGAAAAGGTATTGCTCGATTCATAGAGAAATTTATGATGGAGCCAAATTTAAATGCTCAATACGGAAAATTTTTATCAGATAAATTACATCTTTTATATTTTCCAATACAAGGGCATCGCTATATACCTAACTTTCCTTGTATTACTACGAATTGGGATATTAGTCATAGTTCTACTTTCCCTTTTCCAGAGGTAACTATGGGGGGCAAATATATGCGCCGCGAGTTGTGGGTAAATAAAATATTGCCACAATCTATTTTTATCTTCGTCGAATCTGACGCGGGGAAAGCAGAGATTCTTCAGAAATACTCTATTCATCCAGAAAAATTAAAAGTTGTTCCTTTGTTTTCTGGTAGTGTAAGTGAGCAGAAAGCGCGCGTATTGGATATTGAGATATTAAAAAACAAACCTTATTTTCTTTACCCTGCACAGTTTTGGCCGCACAAAAATCATTATAACCTTATCATTGCCTTCAAGCAATTTTTACATACTAATAAAGATGCCTATTTAGCACTCACAGGTGGTGATAAAGATAATCACCTCAACTATATCAAAAAGGTATGTGAAGAAGAGGGAGTAATAGATAGAGTATTGTTTTTAGGCTTTGTAGAAAAAGAAACACTAGCGGCTTTGTATACCAATGCTATGGCACTAGTGATGCCAACCTTTTTCGGGCCAACGAATATGCCACTAGCAGAGGCTAGAGAATTAGGTTGTCCAGTATTGTGTTCCAATTTGGAAGGACATAAAGAGATGCTCGGAGATGGTGCACTTTACTTTAATCCGCGTAAGCCTACAACGATATTGGAGGCCATGTTAAAGGTGAATGAGCCAACTACGCGAACAGCTTTATTAGCGAAAGCTACAGAGCTTAAAGAACATTCAAAGTTCAATATTCATACAGCTGTTGACCGGATTGATACCTACTTTTTAGAAGCAAAAAATATTAGACTCTGTTGGGAAAAGTCTTTCTTAGGTAAGGGCTTGAATTTTAGAGAACATTTATAAGCAAAACAAGTCGTCATATAAGAAATGAAGCCTAAAAGAATACTACAGCTTTCCAAAGAATATGTATATTGGAAATACGCACTAGCCACTACCTTCAAGAATAAAAATCGTACAGCTTTAGCCAGTTTTCCGCGTTCTGGAAACACTTGGACAAGAGTATTAATTGAAAACTTAACAGGAGAATTGTCAGGCTCTATCTATAAGGATAGAGTTTTCACAAGGGAATCGGAAGGAGTCGTTATCAAAACCCATGCTAGAGATTCTTTCAAATATAACAAGGCAATTGTGATCTCGCGCAAACCTTATGATGCTATTGAATCGTATTATCATTGGCGACGAGATTTTAGTAATAACCAAGGCTTAGATTGGGCAATACATGTGAAGGAAGCTGTACAACAATGGAAGAATTTTCATCAGCACTGGCTAAATATTAATTACGCCAAACACATTGTACTGTATGAAAACCTGCTAGAACATCCCCAAGAGAATTTATCAAAGATGGCAAAGTTTTTAGAGCGACAGCATTCAGAACAAGAAATAGCGACGGCTATAGAAGCTGCTACTATTGATAAACTGCGAAAAAATGAAGAAGCAGGAAAAAGTGGGACACGTTTTTTTAGAAAAGGCAAAAAAAATGAAGGAGCAACACACTTTTCTCCAGAGCAAATCACGCTCGTTAAGACCCAGTTAGGACCTATCGCACAGCAACTAGGATACAACTTATAAGCAATGTTATTCAATTCGTTCGAGTTTCCAATTTTTCTTGCTATAGTATTTTTACTATACTGGTTTGTAGCCGAAAAGAATTTTAAAGTACAAAACTTGCTCATTGTAGCAGCTAGTTATGTGTTTTATGGCTGGTGGGATTGGCGATTTTTAGGGCTTATCTTTTTTAGTTCTATCTGTGACTATTTTATTGCACTCGCAATGGATAAGCAGGAAGCAGAAAAGCCTAGAAAACTACTGTTATTCCTTAGTTTAGCTATTAATCTAGGGATACTTGGCTTTTTTAAATATTTCAATTTCTTTATTGATTCTTTTGTGGATATGTTTTCCATGTTTGGTTATTCCATTGATAGCTGGACATTGAGTATTATCTTACCTGTAGGTATTAGTTTTTATACTTTCCAAACGCTTAGCTATACCATAGATGTGTATAGAAAACAACTGAAACCAACCAAAGATATAGTAAGTTTTTTTGCTTATGTGAGTTTCTTTCCTCAGCTAGTAGCTGGCCCGATTGAACGAGCTACTAATTTATTACCTCAATTTGCAAAACCTAGAATATTTAATAGCGAGCAGGCTAAAGATGGGCTACGCCAAATCCTTGGCGGACTTGCTAAAAAGTTACTCATAGCGGATAACTGCGGTCATATTGCTAATGAAATATTCATGACCTACCAAGAGCAATCTTCTTTGATGTTGCTTTTAGGTGGTTTCTTTTTTGCGTTTCAAATTTATGGTGATTTTAGTGGTTATTCTGATGTCGCTATAGGTACAGCTCGGTTATTCGGCTTCAACTTAATGCGAAATTTCGCCTACCCTTATTTTTCAAGAGATA
>CALGLY010000115.1 GCA_937959095.1 uncultured Saprospiraceae bacterium | reverse complement strand
TTTTTGAGATTTTGAAGCGATTAGGCGAACCATATGCGGATGGTTTGCATCACCTCTCTTATGGTATGGTCGATTTGCCTTCGGGTAAAATGAAAAGCCGTGAAGGAACTGTCGTGGATGCGGACGACTTGATGAAAGAAGTAATCGCCGAGGCACGAAAGAATATGGAAGAGCGTGGCGATTTAGAAGATAAAAGCGAAGACGAAGTAAACGACATTCTGCGGAAAATAGGTTTGGCTGCTTTGAAGTTTTTCATCATCAAAGTGTCGCCTAAGAAGCGAATGACCTTCAATCCACAAGAGTCGGTAGATATGCAGGGACA
Organism: uncultured Saprospiraceae bacterium; assembly: GCA_937959095.1. Lineage (GTDB taxonomy): Bacteria > Bacteroidota > Bacteroidia > Chitinophagales > Saprospiraceae > JAAUTG01. Next base: position 2,320 of record CALGLY010000115.1, on the reverse strand, counting down.
GACTGGCCCGTATGTGCAGAATGCCTATGTGCGAATTCAGTCGATTTTGAGAAAAGCAGGAAATACATCTCGTAATTTTACAGGCTATCCAAAAATTCAGTCTGGCGAGAAGGAACTTTTAGCACAAATCTATGCGTTTCCAGCAGTAGTACAATCGGCTGCGGAGGCTTATGATCCTTCAGAGATGGCGAATTATTGCTATAATCTAGCGAAGAGTTTTCACAAATTCTATCACGATTATCCAATGCTACGCGCCGAATCAGAAGAAGCAAAAGCCTTCCGATTGGAATTGAGCAGAACGGTAGCGAATGTACTAGAATCAGGCATGGAAATGCTGGGTATTGAGATGCCGGAACGAATGTGATTTTTATCCTCTAGTTCATAAAATAAAGCAATTATGATGACAGGACGAACAAGTACTGAATTGATTGATGAAATTCTAACCTATCCTTTCGCACCTATCATTTTAGATGAGGTAAATAAAGCATTGGAAGAAGAACGAATTCGTCGTCAGCAGTTCTATGATGATATCACGCCTTCTATGAAAGCGGAATTCATCAATGGGGAAGTCATTATGCACTCGCCTGTGCGGAAGGCACATCATGATGCGGTATTTTTATTAGCCAAAATGTTAGACACCCATGTAAGGCGAAATAAACTTGGTTTTGTAGGTACGGAAAAGATAATGATTTCACTTACACGAAATGACTACGAACCAGATGTTTGTTTTTTCAAAAAAGAAAAAACTGATACATTTACCAAAGATCAATGCATTTTCCCTGCACCTGATTTAGTTGTTGAAGTCTTATCGAAAAGTACAGCAAAAAACGATAGAACGACCAAGTATAATGATTATGAAATACATGGTGTACAGGAATATTGGATAATTGACCCTAAAAAAGAAGTGGTAGAACAATATCGTTTGAATGAAGAAGGAAAGTACGAACTTATCCTGAAATCAGGCGAAGGAACGATAGAATGTGAAGCTACAGAAGGATTTAAAATTGATATTCAAGCCATTTTTGACGAGGATATTCATTTTGAAATGCTTTCCAAATTATTAAATACTTTGAAATAATATCGTTCTTCGGCTACATTATGGAATTTGCTGGAGAACCAACAATATTAAGGAATGAGCGATAACACAAATTCAGAAAAGCGCGAGAGTAAGCACTTCATTGAAGAAATCATTGAAGAGGATATTGCCGTAGGCAAACATGAGGGACGGATTTTGACGCGCTTCCCACCCGAACCGAATGGCTATTTGCACATTGGGCATGCAAAGTCCATTTGCTTGAACTTTGGCGTGGCGAAAGCCTATGGCGGAAAAACGAATCTCCGCTTCGATGATACGAACCCAACAACGGAAGAAACCGAATACGTAGAAGCGATCCAACGTGATGTGCGCTGGTTGGGCTTCGATTGGGAAGGCGATGCGAAATTCACATCGGACTATTTCGATCAACTCTATGAATTTGCAATAAAGCTCATCAAGGAAGGCAAAGCCTATGTCGATGATTCTTCTGCGGAAGAAATAGCGGCACTGAAAGGCACACCAACTAAGCCTGGTACGCCGAGTCCTTTCTATAGCCGAACGGTGGAGGACAACTTGGATTTGTTTGAAGGGATGAAGAATGGCGAGTTTCCAGATGGCTCAAAAGTGCTACGGGCGAAGATAGATATGGCTTCGCCAAATATGCACCTGCGCGATCCTGTGATTTATCGCATCAAGCATGAAACACATCACCGTACAGGCGATAAGTGGTGCATTTATCCGATGTGCGATTTCGCGCACGGACAATCCGATGCGATTGAAAATATCACGCATTCTATATGTACGCTGGAGTTTGAAAACCACCGCCCGTTGTACGATTGGTGTATTGATAACTTAGAGATTTTCCCATCGCGTCAAATCGAATTTGCGCGATTGAATGTCAATTATACCATCACGAGTAAGCGGAAATTGCTGAAACTGGTGCAAGAAGGACACGTCACAGCTTGGGATGATCCGCGTATGCCGACTATCTCTGGAATGCGACGACGCGGTTATTCAGCGGCTTCTATTCGCAATTTCTGTGATAAAATCGGGATTGCGCGACGCGAAAACGTGATTGATGTTTCCTTACTAGAGTTCTGTGTGCGCGAAGACTTGAATAAAGCTGCGGCGCGTGTGATGGCGGTACTCGATCCTGTGAAAGTAGTCATTACGAACTTTCCAGAAGGGGAGACGGAATATATGGAAGTGGATAATAATCCAGAAGATGAAAACGCAGGTAAGCGCAAAGTGCCGTTTAGCCGCGAAATCTATATCGAGCGCGCT
>CALGLY010000114.1 GCA_937959095.1 uncultured Saprospiraceae bacterium | reverse complement strand
AGTCCAAAGATTCTACCTTCCCGTGCTTCATAATTCGCATATAAAACACCGTTTTTCCGAAAGGCTTGCTGAATACCTTCTTCTTTTCCCATATTCAGGTGTAGCAGTTTGAATAGTTCGCCCGTGTCGTACCATTTTTTTTGTTCGCCATGTAATTTACCTAAGTGATAATTCAGGTGCGAAATTAAGGTATGTGTTGAATCACTAAGCCATGCTTTTTTTTCGCCATGTAGTTTTCCTTTATGATAATTAGTGAGAAATTTAGGCTGTCCATCGGGATAATAATCTATAGTTTTATTTTGCTTTCTGCCGTCTAAAATTCCGATTTTCTGTTTTATCGTGCTATCTGGATAAGTACTTATAGCGTAGCCTGAGAAGCGTTTGTCTTCTAGTGTCCAAAGGGAATTTTTATTATTGTAATGGAGCTTTGATTTTTCGACCTCTATGGATGGTATTTCCACTGGAATAATGATTTCTATGGTTTGCGTTGCAGTCTCTTGCTTAGTTTCCTTGGAGCAGCTTATTGTCATTAAGCCGAACAGAAGAATAATTAGATTTTTTTTCATTTTACGCTAACTTCGGTATAATCGTCGGACGCTCTGAAAGCGTCCGACGATGTGGCACTAAAATATAGTATTTGGCGTACCCTGTAGGTCACCACCAAATAAGATAATATAAGAACCTGTATAAAATTCATTAATGATGTGATAGTGATAAAATTCATCGCCATCACTATGCTGTGTAGCAGAAGTATGTCCACCTGATGCATCCAAATCTGTTGGATAAGCATTGGTAGCATTGCATTTTCTGCCATAAAGTAAGAAACCATCTTGCAGAATACCTACTAGTCGCTCATCGTCTTGCGACAAAATAGTGTTTTCTTCTACATCAGAAGATTCAAGATGATAGTGGTAGCCTGTTGGTCCCATATGTCCGCCAGCATAATCGAAACCTGAAGCCACATTTTCGGATAAGGCAACATTTGGGCCTTCTTCATCATTGAAAATAGGCGCGCCAGTAATAGCAATCCCAATAGCCCCCAAACCAGTGGCAGACGAACTAGCTGCCTTTTTTGGTGAAGCAGGTACAGTAACCGTATAGCTGCCTTCTCGCAACGTTCCAGGTGACATCTGATCGGCATTCGCTACTACAGGATCAATGTACAAGTCGCTGCTACTATCCCAATATGGAGAGGTGTGATTCGGTAATCCATTGGATGTGATTGTAATTTCATCGCCATCGAAAGAAACCGATACGGCATCCGAATTGAAATCGTCGAATGCTGCGGTAGGCGTACTGCCTGCGCTAGAAGTCGTATCGCCTGCGTCATCCGTATCAGAGTTATCTGCTACATAGCCATCTGGTTGCTCACAAGCAGATTCGCTAACATCTGGATTTCCTAAGCCATCTCCGTCCGCATCCTCATACCAAGTTGTTTCTGTGCAAGGGTCTTCGTCATCATTACAAGCCCAAAATAGTGTTGCAGCTCCCAGCAAAAGGAGTGCTGAAAAAGTTAAGTATTTCATGTTTAATTTAAATTTCTACTCAATTTCGTATTATTTCTTAGACAATTTATGTCGAACGTTTTTTCCATTCAACATGTTTTTCATTCGTTTTATTTCAAATATTCACGAAGTGCCTTCTTACTTTCTCGTACTCGCAATAATCACAGTCGAAAGAATAAGCAAGCCTCCAATAATACTCCGTCCATCAGGAAACTCATGCAGGAAAAGCATCGCGATTAGAATGCCGTAAATGGGCTGCATACTTCCCATAATACTCGCTGTACTGACCGAAAAATGGCGAAAACTATTGATAAATAAACTATGCCCAACGGTGGTAGTGACCAAGCCCAAAAAAAGCAACTGTCCTGCATAGTGCGGCACGCCTTCCGAGCTATAAATGAATAGCACAGGCGATACCACCAATACCATCACTAACATCTGATAAAAAACAAGTGTAAAACTATTAAAATTAGCCACTTGGGTCTTTAGTAAAATATTCCGCAAGGAATAAACGAAAGCCGAGAGCAAACCAATGAGTGCGCCTTGTGTGATGTTATTATCAAGACTAAAACTTGGAACGAGGAAGAAAATTCCAATCAATACGATTGTACCTAAGAACAATTGGATGGGTTCAAATTTGGTTTTTAGAAGAAGAGGTTCTAGCAGTGTAGTCATCACGGGGAAGGTCATTAAAGAGAGCATTCCGACGGCGACATTGGAGAGCTGCAAGGCATAAAAGTAGGAAATCCAATGCGCTGCCATTAGTACGCCTGCTAGGAAAATACTGCGGGCTTGTTTCCTGTTTTCAAAGCGAAAAGAAAAGCCTTTCCACCAGCAATAAATCCCCAAAAAACACAAGGCAGCTAAAGCACGCCACCATATTGTAAGCGGTGGAGCAAGTTCGATATATCGCCCTAATGCACCTGATGTACTAATGCAGAAAAGTCCTACTTGGAGTTCGAGTAAATGACGGAGATGGCTGTTTTTCATCGGGCAAAATTACTCATTCTTCGGCGACTTCTTCCTCAACATCCAACCGCTCTCCCTCAAATTTCGTACTCACTTCCTCCGCCCAAATCCCTTGCCCATTCAGCCAACGCTTAAAAATTTTAGTAGAGCCATGCGTCACGAATACGCGCTCGGCTTCGGTCGCTTTTATTGCGCTATTCAGTCCATCCCAATCTGCATGATCCGACATAATGAAGCCCTTATCTACCGAACGACGACGGCGGGTGGTACGCAAGGTCATCCAACCCGATGCTAATGCCGTAGAGACATTTCCTAAGCGGTTCACCCAATTCGTTTGCATAGAAGCAGGGGTAGCCAAAACCAAACTCCCGACATAATCCCGCTTATTCACTTTCGCGTCAGCCTTGTGAGTAGTAGGTAATGGAATTCCTTGTTTTCGGATGACTTCATTGGTATTTTCGATTGCTCCATGCGTGTAGATTCGTCCAATCGAATTATCCACGCTATGTATGATGCGTTGTGCCTTTCCGAGTGCATATACGCCTATTACACTAACTTTGCCATCCTCTTTATTTTGCTGCCACCATTCATTGATTTCATTGGCAACAACGCTTGGAGCTTTCCATTTATAAATCGGCAATCCAAAGGTAGATTCCGTGATAAAATTATGGCATTTCACGGGTTCAAAGGCTTCCGAAAGTCCGTCATTTTGCACTTTGTAGTCACCCGATATTACCCAAATTTCGCCTTTATATTCTAGTCGTATTTGTGCCGAACCAATGATGTGTCCCGCAGGATGAAAAGAGATGCGTACGCCATTTACCATCGTCGTTTCGCCATAGGCAAGCGATTCGATATTGATAGCTCCCAAGCGATATTCAATGACAGGACGCGCAGAATTACTACAGAGATAATGCTTATTTCCCCAACGCGAATGATCAGCATGCCCATGTGTGATGAGCGCGCGACGGACGGGCTTCCAAGGGTCAATATAGACATCGGCTTGTGGACAATAGATGCCTTTGTTGGTAAATTCGATTAGTGCCATAAATGATGAAACAATGGAATAGAAAGCAAGTTTAAAAAGAAATACAAAGTTTATGATTATATACCAATATCAAAGCTTTTCAAGAGTTATTGAAAAACATATTCCCTATTTGATGATAATTAAAAAAAGTTTTCCACAAAAACTTATCAACAGTGTGCAAAAGTTCTTCACTTTTATAAGTGACTAAAATTCAACAAAATATGCCTATTATCCACAAAATGTGCAAAACCTAAACAGCAAAAGCTTCGTACTTCTACTAAATTTGTATCCACAAAAGTTACATGATGTATTTTCATACTGTATATTAAGCATATTCCCATTAGCTCTTCACCAAAGAAGCTGAAGTAGAAGCTGCACACATAAAACAACAGGATAAAAACAACTCATAAGGAAAGGACAATTGTTTTGAACAAGAGCATAGCACTCTACTAGATATTTCTATGAATATACCTAGCAGATTGCATTTCAAATATAACATTCACAAGTAGAATGAAGTAGGTTAAGTAAATAAGACTATTGATTAGAATTGAGCTAAACAACTGAAAATAAAACAGAAATAAAGTCTCAAATCTAAAGTCTTAAAATCTCAAATCTAATTCACTTGTGCCACATTTAATTTTATATAAGACTATGAATGTAGCGTTGAAAAAAGACGTGTCTATTGGCACTTTAATAAATGAAACAGAAAAAATCTATACCTTCCAAGAAGCCTTGAAAGCCTCCATTGAATATTTCAAAGGCGATGAATTAGCTGCCAATGTGTGGGTCAATAAATATGCCTTAAAGGATACGAAAGGTAAAATTTATGAAGCCACGCCCGACGATATGCACCGTCGCATAGCCCGCGAAATAGCACGAGTGGAACAGAAATACCCGAATCCCTTATCCGAAAAAGAAGTCTTCGATTTATTGCGCGATTTCAAATACATTTTGCCACAAGGCAGCCCAATGGCAGGCATCGGAAATCGGCATCAGGTATCATCGCTATCGAATTGTTTTGTGATTGGAAATGGTGCAGATTCCTATGCAGGGATCATTCGTTTGGATGAAGAACAGGCACAACTGATGAAGCGACGTGGAGGTGTGGGACACGACCTTTCGCACATTCGTCCAAAAGGCAGCCCTGTGATGAATAGTGCGCTTTCTTCTACAGGCATCGTACCGTTCATGGAACGCTACTCGAATTGCACTCGCGAAGTGGCGCAAGATGGCAGACGAGGCGCATTGATGCTCTCGATTTCATCGCGCCACCCCGATGCAGAAAGCTTTGTGGATGCAAAGCTAGAACAAGGTAAAATCACAGGCGCGAACGTATCGGTACGCATAGATGATGCCTTCATGAAAGCGGCGATGAGCAAGAAGCCGTATATGCAGCAATTCCCAGTAGAATCTGAAAATCCGCAAATGACCAAGGAAGCAGATGCTAGTGTGATTTGGGATAAAATCATCTATAATGCGTGGAAATCAGCAGAGCCAGGCGTGTTGTTTTGGGATACGATTATCCGCGAATCGGTGCCAGATTGCTATGCAGATTTGGGTTATAAGACGATTTCTACGAATCCGTGTCTAACGGCGGAAACACTGGTTGCAGTAGCCGATGGGCGGCATCATGTCTCGATAGGAGAATTGGCAAAAGAAGGAAAAGATGTATCGGTTTATTGCTTGGATAAAGCAGGGAAAGTAGTCGTGAAAACGATGCGAAACCCAAGAATTACAGGACATAAAAAGAAAATTTTAAAGCTAACACTAGAGGATGGGTTAACGATTCGAGCAACGGAAAACCATAAATTTCGCTTAAAAAATGGCGAATACAAGGAACTAAAAGACCTGAAAGCGGGCGATAGTTTGATGATTTTATCAAAATATCAAGCACCGATTGTTAAAGAAGCAGGCAAAACGAAAAATGATTATTGGTGGCTCAATGCAGGACAATTTCAAGGCAATAAATCGGAACATCGTTTGATTGCTGAATTCTTTTATAATACGGTTTTAAAGAAAGGAGAAGTAGTCCATCATCGGGATATAAACAGCCTGAATAATGCGCCAGACAATTTGGAAATCATGTCGGCAGCAGCGCACAATGAACTACACAGCAAAGATATGTTGGGCAAAGACAACCCAATGTTCCAAATAAAAGCTGATCCTGCGCGCCTAGCAGCCTATAGCGCGAAAATGTCGGAAGCGACAAGCGGCTTGAAAAATGGCAATGCCATCCAAGTATCGGATGAAGCAATTTTGGCAAAGGCGATTGAGCTAACGGCTGGTTTAGGCAGACGCTTCTCAAAGCAAGAATGGTTAGATTTTGCAGATGCAAATGCCTTGCCCAAAAGCTTCTCTAATTTCCGTCAAACTGCCTTCGAATCGGCAAAAGAGCTTTCGATACTAGCCGCAGAAGCTTTGAATTTTAATTATATCCACCAAGATCCGCGCTTGTTGCGAACTTATTTAGCAGCAAAAGAACAAGGCTACACCGCTAAGATAGAGAACAAGGAAGTAGTCGTAGAAAAGCAATGCGAAAAGTGCGGCAAGCCATTCTGGGCAGCCTATCATCGTCGTGAAATTGCGTACTGTTCTTTCGATTGTGTAAATGCAAACTTGAATAACAATCCAACTATTCGAGGAAAACGCATCGAATCGCTCAATAGCACTTATGCAGAAGAAGCCGTAGTGACGAAAACAAAACAACTCAATGTTTTCACGAAACTACGCTACGAATTAGGACGCATTCCACTACAAAAAGAATGGCAAATCGCTTGTAAAGAAGAAGGCGTATCTTATCGCCTAAAGACAAAATACGGCTTCCCTTCTTGGAATGTATTAAAAGAAAAAGCGCAATTTCATAACCACCGCGTCCTATCTATCGAGTTGGATGGCTACGAAGATGTCTATTCTGGTACAGTCGATGAGCATCACAATTATTTCGCAGGTGGCTGGAAGACGACT
>CALGLY010000113.1 GCA_937959095.1 uncultured Saprospiraceae bacterium | reverse complement strand
ATCATATTCTAAAAAATAAAATCTCTTCTCTCAATGAAATGGTCTCTCTTCTAATTTATAGCTTCACTACTTGCTCTTGCCACATCCCATCTGCATCAATTACAGAAAGAATATACAAGCCCGCACTATAGTCAGATAAATCCACACGATATTCGGTAGTTTCAATTTGCTTTTGTGCTAGTAATTCGCCTTTTATGGAGCGTACTTCTACCGTTTTAGGCATCGCATCTTTGAAACGCAAATAAACATCGGCAGTCGTAGGATTCGGGAAGAGCCTGATTGTTGTTTCCTCCGAATCATCTAAGGTAAGACCAGCTTCGCCTAAGGAATTTACACAACTAATTTCTTCACCTAAGCCTTCTGGCTCGATCGTATTGGCAGATACAATAAAGATTTTGTCGAGGCGTGTGCCATCTTCTTGCAAGCCAAAATCAAGGGTGTAAAAACCTGCCTCTAGTTGGAAAACAATTTTCTTATCATCATTCGTACTATCATGTATAGCCGACCATGCAAAACCCGTACTTTCAGGGATATTTTCAAAATTAATCCAAGGATTATCATTGATGCGTACCCAGAAGGAATTGTGCCAAATATTGTTGGCTTGTATGCGTGCATGAATTTCGTATTCGCCCGCTTCTTCAATATCAAAGCTAAAACGAAGCATATCTTCTTCCTCTTCAGACGGTATGCGTAAAGTCACACCTTGCCAAGGCAATACGGCATACGCCCCATTAGAAGCATCACCTCGTCGTTGCAACTCCCATGCTGCACCTAAGTCCGCACATTCTGCTTCTAAGTACATACTTACAGTATCTTGCGCTGGTGGCTCGATTGGGTCTTGACTATCCTGAATTAAGAAACCATCCACTGCTCCTTCTGTAGTTGGGCTTCCACTTGCTGCCAACTCGAATACTTCAAATGTAAGCTGCATGGTAGCACTTGGTTCTATATATTCTGCAACGGCAAACTCCATACGTTCCCACTGGCTTGTTGATTCTGTGATGGTCGCAAGTGTTACTTGCGTATCGCCATTGGTGAGGTATATATTTATTGCGGATTCTCCTGCTGCGGCATCCGTATAAAACCAAGTATGGAACGATAACATAGGATATTCAAAGCCAGATAAATCTATAATAGGTGATGCTAAAACATTGAATCCATTACTTACTTCATCTTGCAAAACAGGGGTGTCATCTCTGCCCGTTACGTAGCATTGTGTGCCATTATCATTAGGCAAATCGCCATCTGGTGTTGCATACACTCCATTTCTTATCATACCTGTAGGGGAAGTACGTTCCCAGTCTCCTCCAAATCCAGACGTGGCACTAAAGCTGCTCCAACCCAAATTAGAAGCAAAGTCATCATAATAACCGCGCTCTAGTTCTACTGCAAAATTGCTACCACCAGGGCTAAATAAAGCTGAGACTTCAAAGGGTAAATAGCCCCAAGCTGAAACCGTTACGGTATATTCGCTTTGAGGAATATCTTGGACAAGAAAACTTCCAAATTCATCGGTTGTGGCATTGAATGAACCCGCTTCGCTAGAAAGTCGTACCGTAGCTCCTTCTATCGGATTGCCCAAGGAATCGGTCACTTGGCCAGATACATTGACTTCTAAAAATTCTAAAAGATCTATTTCTAAATAAGTTAATTCGCCATTCAATAAGTCCAATTGGCGAGTTTGCGTAACATAGCCAGACTTAGAAAAACTAACATTGTAGGTGCCTCCATCTGCCAATCCTGTCTGAAATTCTCCTTGAAAATTGGTCTGTTGGTCGTCTATTTCTGTACTATTAATGGTGATTTTCACACCATTAAGTGCTGCTCCTGTCGTACCATCTCGTACGATGCCTTCTAGATGGGCAGCCCGCTGATAATCCATGCCTACTACAAATAATCCATTCTTGATATCTGACACTAAAATATTGCCCGATGGCAAAAATGGATATGCGCCCCAAGCTCCTCTAAATGCACTACTTAAGGTTGGTTCGGTGTCATAATTACCTACTTCTACCAAGTTTTTAGGACGAGTAGCATCTACAATCACTACACCATCGGTATAGTTTGAAATTACTAACCAATCGTTCCGTACATGTACATTATGCGGAATCACGCCGCTACCTTCTGTGCGCTTAGAACGAAATTCATACAACTTTGAGATATTTGATGGATCAGATACATCATATGCCGCCACGGGGGCATTGGAACGTTCATCGGTCGTATAGACTGTTTTTCCATCATCCGAAAGCCAGGCATTGTGCGTAAAGCGCAAGGGCGTTGTTTGAGATCCCAATCTGGTTGGACTCAATTTATTGCTTACATCTGTTATGGATATTTGACCATTATAGATGTCGGAAGAATACATAAGATTATCCCGTACATATATATCATGGGCGTATCGACGAGCGGCTTTTCCTATGTAGCGCGGATTTCCAGGGCTGGTAACATCTACAAAAAGTGGGCCGCCTCCATTCAGATTGCAACCTGTCAAATAAGCAATCCCAAATTCGTCGATATACAGATTATGACAAGTACTTAAGACTCCTTCTCCCGAGATATTCGGCGTCCAATCGAAAGCTGTTGCTCGACCTGTTGTTGGGATATTTGTAAGGTTAATTACTTGTAAGCCTCTGCCTGTTTCATTCGTTACGAAGGCATAGTTTCCCCAAGTTTTGATATCGCGCCAAGTAGAGCTTGCGCCTCCTACACGTGTTACTTCTGTAGGGTTTCTAGGGTCAGAAATGTCCACAATAGCGAGAGCGTTCCGTAAGCCAACTAGGGCATATTCTTTACCATCTTCATCTACCCATCCCCATATATCATTGCAATCTGCACCGAATTTCATTGTCGATAACAATTCGGTATTACGTTGTGCCGATAATAGAGCAGGAAGTGCCAAAAAAGCGAATAGTAATAGTAAATTTAAAAAGCGTGTTGTACTAAATATGTTCATTATTATAGAATTATGTGTTTTTTAAAAGTAATGCTTTTCAAAGGTAGAAGCATTTACTTTTTACTCATGCCGTATTAAAAGATACGAGATTAATACATTAACCCAATCCACCTTCAAAAGGAGCATTGGTATTAATAGAACAAGGCATACTAGATAGTATGCTGTCCGAATAAGTTAACTTTAAGTATAAAAAATCTCGTGAAAAAAACTGGTGTATGTGTGTAGCTTAATGACTTGAACAACAAAGCTAAGACAAACTAACATTCCTCCCAACTATTATTCGTCATCATTTAGAAAAAGGCGGCTTTAAGTGCAGATTCGTGTCTATTTTTCAGTATTCATATTTATGGAATGGCTTGGAGGAGGTAATGTTGTAATGCGTTAATGAAATAATACTACAATGTGTTAATAACTCCGCATTGTAGCATTATTTCATTGGCAACTACATTGCTGCAACCCGTTGTACGATAGCATCGAGTTCTTCAAAATTAGCGAATTGCTCACCGACAAATTGGCGTTCTTTTGCGTTATAGACTACTGTTACAGGAATCGCACCACCCCAATCGGCATCCACGCGATTAATCCAATTATTGTATTTATTATCAGTCAAAACGACTACTCTTGATACTAAATTTCGCTCCTCCAAGAATGGTTTTAACTTCTTTTCAAGCTGGCGTTTAAAATCTAAGCTCACCAACACTACTTGTATTTTTTCGTCTTTATATTTTTTCTGAACGAGTTCAAAATAAGGCAATTCTTCTACACAAGGCTTACACCAAGTCGCCCAAAAGTTGATGACATAAGTCGTATCATTATTCTGATTGAAAATAGATTCTACTCCTTCAAAAGAGCTATAGACAGGAATTTGGCCAATGCTTGTCTCCAAATAATTCACCTCTGTCTTAGACGTTGCTTCGGGAGTGATTTTTTCTGCTTTAGTTGCTTCTTTTTCTGCTACTGGAGCTTCAGTTGTTATACTTTCTGTTGTAGTTTCTGTGTCTGTATCTACACTTTGGCAAGCTATAAAACAACAACTAAATAATAAACAAGTTATAAACCACTTCATTGTATTCTAATATTTGTGTTCGATAATTTAATGCTAAAAAAGATAGATTTTGCCCTATTAGTACACTGTAACAAAAGTTTATTTGTATTTTGACTAAGCTTATTTTTTTAGTATTCGAGGCTTGTATGCTACAAGCAGGCACAAAATTGGGAACATAACTAGTTATGAAGCCCGATTTTGTAACGAAGAAAACCGAAAAAAGAAGCAGTCATAAATGCAAAGAAATTTCTGTTACAGTATATTAGGAATGATTCAGAAATAAATTTACACTTTGAACTGCTTCTTTTCCATTCCTTTTGCACTTGAAAAATCCTTATGTAGCTAAGGCTATATGCGGTTTTTCAAGCCCAAAAGGAAAGAAAAATAAGCTACCTCAAGAATGTAAATTTATTCCTGCACTATTCCTTAGAAATGATGGGGTCTTTTCATCCTTTTGCAGGTTTCGGTTTTTTGTATAGTGGCACTGTAGAACAAGGCTCGCCATACATAATACTCTTCGCATGAGGGCGCAATTTGTAGGTCAATTCCACATAGGCAGAAGACGGCACAGGCTTATCGCTACAGCCTTTTATGACTACGCGCTTATCTTCATAAGTCGAGCCATCAATACTCCGCAAGGCTTCCGAAAAAGCGGCTTTATAAAACTCGGCTGTTGTGCCTTGAAAAACACCCGCTGCATGGGGTTCAGCATAAACTGCTACTAGCATATAGGCCCACACTGGAATAATAGCATCGGCACTGCAATTAACAACTAGTTTTTTATCCTCATATTGTGTCCAATCGTGTGCTTTTAAAGCCGCCCGAAAGTCCTTTTCTTTCAAGATCAATTCCATGAAAAGATAGTCTTTCAAATCGAAAACAACTATCTCTTCCGAAGGGAAAAAATCTTCCAATTTTATCGTTATCAGCCCACTAGTGGCTACTCTATTTACTAAAGGTTGTTCCATTGTTTTAGCTATTTTAGGCTTTCTGTTCGCCTACTTCACTATCGGGCGTTTTAAAGTCTTTGAGTTTTGGCAAATCCTTGATGGTTTTGATTCCAAAATAATCCATGAAACGCTCGCTTGTTCCATACAGCAAGGGGCGACCTGGCCCTTCGCTGCGTCCTCTTATAGCAACAAGTTCTTTTTCTAATAGTTTTTGGATTGCATAATCGCAACCAACACCGCGTATCTTTTCCAATTCACTCTTTGTGACGGGCTGCTTGTAGGCAACAATGGAGAGCGTTTCTAAAGCTGCTTGCGATAGTCGTTTTTTAGTCGTTTGTCTCAAGTAAGTACCGATGGTTTCGTGGTATGCTCCCTTTGTCAGAAACTGATAACCGCCACTTATCGCTACCATCTCAAAGGAAAAGACCTCCTCCTTGTAGCGTTCTTCAATCTGCTGAAGGGCTTCTTCTAGTTGTTCCTCCGAAAATTTCATTTCGAATACCTCATCCACACAGCGTTTTATCTCCTCTAGCGGAATCGGCTGATTACTAGAAAAAATAAGACTTTCGATATGTTGTGCTAATCGTTCCAATAGATAGGAAATTAGTAACTGCTTAGGTATTAGGTACGAAGTATTAGGTATTAAGTCCTTTGAATAGTTACATTTCACAGCTCGCACTATTTAAGAGTCAGAGCACTTTTCTTATGAATTAGACTTCATACTATTTTCACCTAATACCTTGTACTTAATACCTAATACTAATAGTTACGGGAATTATTAAAAAAATAAATACTCTGTGCCTCTCTGTGTTCATCCTAAAAAGCACAAATGTCTAAAATTCCTGACAAAAAAAGAGGTCACTGGTAGCAAATCTCCAGTGACCTAAAATATATTTTCTAAAAGGCTAATGCCTAAGCCGTTGCCTCTACTGCTTTATCGTGATACTCCTGCCACTCTTTTTCAGAGTAAGAGAAGTCTTCATTTTCTATTGCTTTTGATGTCTTAATTGCTTCTAAGGCATCTGCTGCTTTCCCAACTCCTAGCAAAGCTTGTCCATAGTTGAAGTACACATCCTTTAAGGCTTTTCTATTAGAATCATCTGGCGCGAAATTACGCTTTGTGAACAAACGATACTCAAAAGCTGCTTTATCATATTGTTTCAGCTCCATGTGGCAATTGCCTTTCAGACGACGCGACCTCCAGTAAAGAGGCTGTAAAGCAATAGAAGTCTTGACTGCCATATCTAAATCTGCGATAGCTCTTTCTAGGTCTTTTTCTACTAAATGGATATGTGCGCGTCCATAGTAAGACTCAGCATGACGTGGATTGATGTTGATGCTCTTAGAATAATCATAAAGCGCATCCGAGTAATTTTTCAAGCGATAATTGACAAAACCGCGGCGCTCATAAGCTAAAGCATGCCGTTCAAATTTTTCGATAGCACGCGTGAGGGCTTGCATCGCCTCATTCATTTGCCCCCCCTCTTGGATGATTTCACGCCCGTGCTGAAATTCCTTTATGGCTATTTTATCGCCATCTGGTTCTATAACCACATGTTCCAGAATTTTTCCATTATCTAGTCGCCAAGCACTTGCTGTGCCACCCGTTGCAAAGGCTGCAATGTACTGTAATACATCTATGGTATTCTTCCACCAGCGCAACTCGATAGGATCTTTCACAAATCGTGGAATAGTCACCGTGAGACCATCTTCCATAAAAATATCTTCAGGCTGGAAGAAAAGTTGGTGCTTATATAACACCTCCGAACGGTGCAAATACATCTTCAATGCCTTCTGAAAACTTCGCGACGTACCAAACTCCAAGCTACCTGCAATAATCACTTTGTACTTCATTTTCTCCTGCTGTTTTACATGCTATCGCATACTCATTATAAAACCAATAACAATATATCCTGTACCCTATCGCCTAATGCGAGGGATTTTTTCTTTTTAGTTAATAGTAGAATAAAAAGACTGGTGCTTATTTTTTTGTTTCAAAGAAAAATCTAATTGCTAAAGCTTTCGCATAACATAGCAGACTTTGCTTTGAACATTATTAAGCAAATAAATGTCAATAGTGTAAAGTAGATGGTTAATTTGTGTAAATTCTATTAAGTTTAGAAATACGGCTAAAATATAGGAATCGAGTTGGGATGTAAAACCACTTTTTTATTGGAGCATGTGCAGAAAAATTGATTGTAGATAAGCACTTAGCGTTTAATACCAATAAAACTTGAATATATGAGATATTTATAATAGGGATTTTCCGTACTTCCTCTGATGTTAGCAATGAAAAAATTAACTATTAAAATAGTGTTAATTTACATACAAATTTCGCATAAATTTATTTACTTCGCAAATTTTTTCGTTCAAACTTTTTGCGAAAAAGAATATGCTTCATAAAACATGTTTTATGAAATATAATATTTTAAATTTTCTTTTTTAGCCAATTAAAAATTGGTTTAAAAAGAAAATACAATTTATTCATACGTTAGGAAGAGGAAAATGTTAGTTGTTTCAGGTTTTTTTTTGTTTTTAGGCAATAATTTTAATGCGTTAATGAGATAATGAAGCATTACCTAAGGCGCAGGATTTGGTATTAACTCATGCACTGCTTCTATTTCTTTCAGTATATCTTTAGATAAGTCTACGTCCACACTTGCAATATTTTCTTTGAGTTGCGCCATGGTAGTAGCCCCTATAATATTGCTTGTGATAAAGGGCCGTGTATTGATAAATTGCAAAGCCATTTGTGCTAGGCTTAATCCGTACTTTTCTGCAATTTTCAAGTATCCTTCCGTTGCTTTATAAGAGTTGTCGCCATTGTAGCGTGCCATCACTTTGAAGCGATTCAAGCGACTAGCTTCATTATCTTGCTTCTTGTGATATTTGCCAGAAAGTAAACCGAATGCCATAGGCGAATAGGCAAGTAAACCTGCTTGTTCACGAATAGCTGTTTCTGCCAATCCTACTTCAAACGTACGATTCAGTAAGCTATATGGATTCTGAATACTCACACAGCGCGGAAGCCCATGCTTTTCTGCAAGTTGCACGAAGCGCATTAAGCCCCAAGGCGTTTCATTTGAGATACCAAAGTGCCGAATTTTACCTGCTTTTATTAGGCTTTGCATCGTTTCTAGTATCGAGTGAAAGTTATCTTCCCACGCATCGTTGGGAGAATGCTTATAGCCTCTTTTCCCAAAAAAATTGACTTGACGCTCTGGCCAATGCAACTGATACAAATCTATATAATCCGTCTGCAAACGCTTCAAACTACCTTCTACTGCAGTATTGATTTGTTCCTTCGAAAAGTTCAATTCTGGTCGGATATAGGTCAAATTTGGCGAAGGTCCTGTTATTTTAGTTCCTACTACGATTTTGTCTCTATCTGCTCTATTCTTTAGCCAAGTTCCGATATATTTTTCGGTGAGTCCGTTATTTTTCTTACTGCTAGGCACTGCATAAAGTTCGGCAGTATCTATAAAATTAACACCATTGTCCAAGGCATAATCGAGTTGTTCATGTGCTTCGGCTTCAGTATTTTGCTCTCCGAAAGTCATTGTCCCTAGACAAATGACGCTCACGTCTAGCTCTGTATTTCCTAATTTATTATACTTCATGTGTATGGGAAAAGTCTGTTTAGATTTACATATAAATTAGAACGCAGAGGCGCGGAGATGCATTAGAAAAAATACTCTGCATCTCCCCGTCTCTGCGCCTGTTTGCCGACAAAGGCAGGTTCAAAAAACAATAATGAAGTTTATTTATTTCCTGCTCCCTTAGTTATTCATAGAATTCAAGAATTCATCATTATCAGAGGTATGCTTCAGATTTTTACGCATAAAGTTCATCGCTTCTTCCGACTTCATATCGGCAAGATAATTGCGAAGAATAATCATACGCTGCATGGTATCTTTATCCAAGAGTAAGTCTTCTCGACGTGTACTAGAACGAGTCAAATCAACGGCAGGGTAAATACGCTTGTTCGCCAAGGAGCGATCCAATTGTAATTCCATATTACCAGTTCCCTTGAATTCCTCAAAGATAACGGCATCCATCTTAGAGCCTGTATCGATCAAGGCAGTTGCAAGAATAGTCAATGAACCGCCATGTTCAATATTACGAGCTGCACCGAAGAATTTCTTCGGCTTGTGCAAGGCATTTGCTTCCACACCACCCGAAAGTACCTTTCCGCTGGCTGGCGCAACTGTATTATAAGCACGCGCTAGACGTGTGATAGAATCCAATAGAATGCAAACATCGTGTCCGCTTTCTACTAGTCGCTTTGCTTTTTCTAATACGATACCCGCTACTCGCACGTGATTGTCAGCTGGCTCATCGAAAGTAGATGCTACTACTTCCGCATTCACACTACGCTTCATATCTGTTACCTCCTCTGGGCGTTCATCAATCAGTAGTACTATCAAGTAACACTCTGGGTGATTCTTTGCGATTGCATTCGCCACATCTTTCAGCAAGAAGGTCTTACCTGTTTTAGGTTGTGCCACGATCAAGCCACGCTGTCCTTTACCGATAGGAGAGAATAAATCTATGATTCGATTTCCGAAATCGCGTCCTGTTGGCGAAGTCGTTAATTTGAATTTCTCTTCTGGGAAAAGAGGTGTTAAATAATCGAATGGTACTCGCTCCCGTACATCCTGCGGATTGAGTCCGTTGATGCGGCTCACCCGTAGCAATGCGAAATATTTTTCTCCTTCTTTTGGTGGACGAATTGCGCCGCGTACAGTATCTCCTGTCTTCAAACCAAAAAGCTTGATTTGTGAAGGCGATACATATATATCATCTGGAGAAGTCAAGTAATTATAATCCGAAGAACGCAAGAAGCCGTAGCCATCAGGCATCATTTCCAAAATTCCTTCTCCTTCTACAATACCATCTAATTCTATATCGAATTTTGAAGAACCAGAATTGGAAGATGTATTAGTTCGAGTAGAGCTTATTGATGAAGTGCTAGTCGGAGTTTCTGCTTCTTCTAACTCTGCTAAAGGTTCATCAGGCGCACTGATTTCTTCTACTTCTTCTACTTGTTCTTCTTCTCTTGATACTCTTCGTCGAACACGCTTTTTATATTCTGGTTTTTCTGCTGGAGTAGCTAAGGCTGGCTTTTTTTCCTTTTCTTTTTCTACTATTTTTTCTTCTTGGGGTTCTTCGATTGCAGCACTTTCTTTAACCGCTGGCTCGTCAGCATCTGAAGCTAAAGCTTGATGATCTAATATTTTAAAGATCAGCTCTTGCTTATTCAGTCGCTTGTATCCCTTCATCCCAAGTCGTTCCGCTAGTTCTTTTAGTTCAGGAACTAGCATCTCGTTTAACTGCATAATATCTAACATGATATATGGTGGGTTTTTTAATAAATGAAATTGACAAATTTTCTTCCTGCCAGATTAGGCAGACCCGACGGAAGTCAGGAAAAGATTGATAAGTTATTGATTATCAATGTAAAATAACTTAATATATGGCTTGATTATAATGATGCTTACTCCTGCTAGGAGTAGCAATTTATTTGTTAATAAAGACAAATGTGGCAAACCTTTGTTTCTTCTTGCAATTAGTTATTAGACAGCATGCATTCAATTGCATCTCCTCTTCTGAAACTCCGATTATCCAAATAAAACTTGCGGGAATATGAAAGAGTTGAGTTAGATGATTGCTTTAAAGTGACCTTGCAAAACATCTATCAATTGATGTGAAAACTAAAATAGGTCTGTGGTTCGTAGTTATTGTGGCGCAAATATAATCTTATTTCTTAAAACGCCTCTACTCTTATACAGTTTTTTAAAGGATTTGTTGTGTAAGGCGATTTAAAAATGTGTTAAGTAAGTAAAAAACAGCCTAAAAAGCTATCCGAAAGAACTAATGTATATACACTAAATTCAATTCAGCCAATATATATACATCTATATATCAGCCAATTCGAATAAGGTACTTCACTTAGGCTAGTTATTTTTTAAAAGAAAAATGATCCTTTTTTCATTCTTCATCTACTTAAGAAGCATTCAAGGCTCTTGCAAAACACTTTTCTTTTGCGCCAATTACAAAAAAAAACCAATTACATATTAGATACAAATTTGAACAAGATTCAAAAGCGTAAAAAAATGACTATCAAGGTATTGAAAAACAAATAAATATATTTTATAATACATTGAGGAGACACAGGAGTCATTTCCTGTCTCTTTATGGATTAATAAGTCATCCTAAATTGCGCCTATTCAGAGATAGAAACCTATCTTCTTAGTAAGAAAGGTTTTATAAGACAGCAAGGCACTCTTTTAAGCAGGGGTTATCAAGGATAGCCTCTTTTTTTTTGCCCTTTTTTTAGCTATTGTCCTCTACTAAAGGCGTGGTGCGCTCCCGATGCAATTTAGAATCTACCACTTCTGCCATCAATTCAGGGAGCAATTTATAATCTAAAAATTCATTAATTCGCAAGGCTTGTTCAAAAGGATTAGCAATCACCTCTTTATGCTGCACATAGAGCGTTTCCACATTCGGGTGCTGACTAGTCCAAGTTTTTACCTTCACCAAACTTTGTTCAAAGCTTTGTATCAAACGTGTAGGCAGTACCTCGTCCTTTTGTGTCTTTTTGCCCATCCGTTGCAGCATTTTGCGTTGCGAAGTCACGACCTCATAAAGATTACGCTCCATGAAAACAATCTTGTATTGATATTGCGGCGGTAAATAAGGCAAAAGATTGGCAATCACTTTCACTGCTTTATCCTTTGCATGCGGCAACCAACGCTTATTTCGTGCAAGAGTCTTCACGACTTCATGTTCGTAGTAACCCAATGGATTATTATCATCTGCACCACGCTCACCATCCGTGAATACCTCCAAGCCACCTTTATGCAGCATTTGCATCATCATGGATGTACCAGAACGCGGTAAACCTGATACTATATAGATCGTACCTTTTATATTAGAAACGAATTTACGTTCATGTTCCGCTGCCTTTTCAGGCTTATCAAGATGCGTACGATAGACTTTTACAAGCAATTCGCGTGCTAGATTATACTCAGGTACCATCGAAACAGCGACCTCAAGCGCATTGCTTGCCTCTTCATATTTACCTAAGAAAAAGAGTGTCTGCCCCAATTGGTAATGCGCCATAGGCGAATGATAATCGAGTCCAATCGCATTCAAGAAATATTCTGCGGCTGGTGCGTATTCTTGTGTCTTCAAATAGCACGTGCCTAATAGCAAATGCGTCGTCGGATTATCAGGATCAATCGCTAATTCTGTTTCTAAAGAACGGAGTGCATCCTGAAAACGCGAGAGCAACATATAGCAACGAGCTATCTGCAAGCTTACCCTCGAAGTATTCGGGTCGACCTTTGATTCTGCCTGGCGGAATAGCTCTAATGCTTTACGTGGCTGGCGTTCTCCAATAAGGAGACTTCCTTCCATCACATCAAGCGTCGGGCCATCATAGACATCCAAATCGCGTAAATCATTAATGGTATTGCGACAATTTTTCAAATCGCCTATCATTTGGTAGCAGGTCGCTAAGCGGAAACTGAACCGTGCCTCTTCAGGCATTTCTTCTTTTAGACGTTCCAAAATAGGAATTGCCTGTTCTATCTCGCCTCCATCAATATAGGCGCGTGCTAGATTGAAATCACACTCGCGCTGTGTTTTAATGACGGCTTGCGTCATATCGCTATCTTGCTTCTCGATATAGCCCAATTCTTCCAATTGGTCGAGCATTGCTTGCTGGGCATCGGGGTCATTGCTGATGTCTGGTTCGCTAGGCATCCCCGATTCCCCTTCCACATCTTCCCAACTAGGAATAAGTTTGGGTTCTTCTATTTCTTCAAATAAATTCACCAATACTTTTCCATCCATATCTTCTGCAATAGGCAAACCGAAAATGGATAAAATAGTAGGTGTAATATCAATTACACTTGCGCCATAGACCACCTCGTCTTTCCGAATATTCGGGCCTTTTGCTACGATAATGCCATGCGGACTATGCTCGTAGGCTGGACCCGCTGGCTCACGTGGAATATTGCGCGGACGCAAATGATCGGGCTGAAACCCATGATCGGAAATTAGGATGACCGTAGTATCCTCATCTATGAGTTCCATTAGACGACGCAACATCATATCATGGAAGCGATAAGCTGCCGTAACTACATAATTATATAAGTCAAAATCTGCTTTAGAAATATGCGGACGATGCGGCGGATGGTATTTCATAAATCCATGACAATAGTGATCGATGCCATCCAGATAGAGGGCAGCGAAATCCCACTCTTGTGTGCGGATAATATTCGTGAATGCAGCGTGCAAAGACGAAATTTCGGAAGTGATTTTTGCTACCGCCGATAAGCGTTTGTCTTTTTGCTGATCTATTTTACCTGCATTCGGCACGAAGGGTAAAATATGCTCCCCTGTTAGCTCATTCGGATGCACGCGCAAATCTTTAAAAAAGTCGCTATATTCCGCGGGGTACACTGTTCCCTCAGGCATTTTCCAATTGCCAGGTGTTGATTGTTTTGCTTTTTGGAACATGTCTGAAATCGCAATTCCATTAATCGGCTCGGCGGGGTGACTTGGCCACCAACCTGCTACATGTGTTTTGTAGCCCGATTGGGAAAGGATATTCCAAAGGGCTTTCACCTTGCGCGAAGTACTCATCACAGGTCTGACGCTTTTGCCATCGGGTGCGACCTCTGTGAAACCATGAATACCATGCTTATATGGTCGCTTGCCTGTTGCAATAGAAGTCCAAATCATAGGCGAATAAGGTGGATCAATCGTTAGCAGTTTGCCTGCTACCCCATTATCTACCAAATCTTGTAAAGCGGGCATAAAGCCTTGATCCATTATAGGATTTATGGCTTTCCAGTCTGCCGCATCCCATCCTATTAATAGTACTTTTTTCTTGCTCATTTTTCTTTATTTGCAGTATAGCTAAGTTCTTTCAGAGTAGACGCATTTCATGCATTTAGGCAATTCACATTACGCTATAATTTTTCTCGTTCAGCTCGCTTTCGCTGAATTTCTTCCAATTTTTCTTGGCGCGCCTTTTCGCGTGCTTGTCGCCAAACCATTAAGCCTATATCTCCTAATGCTAGTAATCCCAGTGACCCTTGCACAGGAACATCAAAAGCAGCTCCTTCATCTGTCTTAAAATCTAAACCTAGCAAATTCGGGAATTGTGCCATTGTTATGTATTTAAATAAAAATGTTCTACAATATTTTCACCAAATTGAAAATTGGGAAATAATGCTTTTTGTAAAGACTTTATTAAAAGCAACCTACAGATTCCAATTTTTAATAATTTTCAATTTGGCTAAGATATTAATTTTAGTACTTGACCAAAAATAAGAAAAACAGGATATTGTAATAGAGCTATTAGCCTGGTCATTAAAGGGGAGGCTTTTGTTATTTTAAATGCGATGATAATACATTTATAAGGAAGCATTTTTGACAGAAAATAAAATATAACGCCCCTCAAATTACCTGTGCCAATAATAAGATATTAAAGAAAGGGGGGATTATTTGCTTTTTTACTGATTATTTAACATTCTGTAAAGCAATAGATTGTAATAAAAGCTTCATTTTTTACGCTTAAAACAAGTAGGAACAATGTTCGCCAAAGTTGGATTGGGATGGACTAAAATTCTTTATTATCTTTGGCACGTTATCAAGATTGATTCTGATAAAACACCTATTTCTGTAAGTATAAATTCAAAAGTCTATCATTTTTTTGAACATGTACTTATGAGAATTTGTAATTCAATAATAGAAGTTTGATTCTCTGACATTTTGGTTGGTAAGATGACAAAGAATTTGAACAAAGCTTTGTAGATTCTTACTTCTTCTTTGTTCAAATTTTTGTCACCACCAAAA
>CALGLY010000112.1 GCA_937959095.1 uncultured Saprospiraceae bacterium | reverse complement strand
GTATAGAATTCCGTCAAGCGTAAATCATTCATCGTCACTTTTGCTTTTGTTCGCAAATCACTAAGCGTATAGACATCATAATCTATCTTGTTCATTTGGGCATCAATATCAAAATTAATTTCATCTGCTACGGTTTCT
The DNA here is from genome assembly GCA_937959095.1 of uncultured Saprospiraceae bacterium. Classification (GTDB taxonomy): domain Bacteria; phylum Bacteroidota; class Bacteroidia; order Chitinophagales; family Saprospiraceae; genus JAAUTG01. Next base: position 3,331 of record CALGLY010000112.1, on the reverse strand, counting down.
TGTACTTTTTGTTCCTCTTCTACTACGGGGATACTGCTATCTACTTCCCCTTCTAACCATTCATCGGCATTGAAGTAATTGGAACGAATTTGCATTTCTCCGCGCACCGTTTCTTTAGGGGATAGATAAGCTAAAGGATTGAAAATTTTCCCTGTCGCTTTCATATCACTCTTTCCTAGTCGCGCATCAAAATTGGTGATTTCGGTGTATTGTGGAGCAAGCTTTACTAAGGCATTTTTGATGTCTATATTCGGCATTCCAAGACCTACATATAGCACATCTCGCGCTTCCACTTGTCCGCTTATATCTACTGCACCATAGTTTTCGCGTTCTATATCCGATTGCTTTGCACGTGCTTTGATGTCTGTTATCAAGCGACCTGCCATTTCTTTCACCTCATTCATTGGATAGGCTTTCGAAAGATTGGCTAAGTTCAAATTCGCATTTATTTTCGTATCAATATCAGGATCAGAAAGCGGTGTTTTTAGTTTCAAATAGCCTTCCACAGGATCGCCGCCTACTTTCATGGCAAAGGTCTTGATGTCCACTACGGTAGCGTCCAGACTGCCCTTTGGCTTATTGATATTCATATTGATATTCATATCCTCGATAGGTACTGCTAGGTCGGGATATTTCACATAGCCATCATTTACTTGCAAATCTAAGAGCAAAGAAGGATAGCTTTCGGTCGTTGCATTATATACGCCTTCCGTCACGCCATCGAGTTGGAATGTACCGTCCGCTTTTACCGAACGGAAATCTTCGGTATACGCATTCGGAAGAATAGAAAGTAGGTCTTTGAATTCATTACTTGGCGTATTGAATTTCAAGTCCATCGTGATATTTTCGCCTGTTTCATCCAATTGTACGAAGCCTTTTGCGTTTGCTTCGAGTTGGTTTAGGATTAAATTATTATCGCGTAGCGCGTATTTTTGTCTCGGTAAATCGACTTTTAGGACAGCCTCTAATTCGGTATGTATAGAATCTAAATAAGCGATTCCGCCATAATCTAAACTCCAATGCTCTATTTCGGTATCGGTATCTAGATTGAAAATATCTTGTGTGAAATCCCCTTTTCCTTTATGATAGAAGCCCGAAAGTTCGGTTTCCAGTCCCATTGTTTGGTCGTTGTAACTGATGTAGCCATCATCTATGCGATAGGACTTCAATTCTACTTTGTATTCGGTTTCGGTTGTCGTTGCTGGCTCATCACTCGCTGCCATGATGTCGTAATTCGCCTTGCCATTGCTTAGTACATGCACATTCATCACGGGTTTGCGTAAGCGAATCGACTTGATATTGACAGGTCCCCAAATCACTGAAAAAGGATTGACGGCTAAATCGAAGCTTTCCCCTGCTGCGAGAGTGATACCTTCAAATTCTTCTTTCCCAACCACTGAATAGTCTTTCATGCGGACATTCAAATTAGGAAAAGAACGGAAAAAGGAAATACCTACCTCGTCAAAATCAACGGTCGCGTTGATGCTACTGTTGACTGCTTCTTTGGCAAAATCATTGATCTTGTCCTTGAACAACATCGGCACGGCTATCATTGCACCAATGAGCAAAAGTAATACGACTACTAAAAATATACCTATACGCTTGAGAATTCTCATGCTTCTTTTTTGTTGAATCCCGTCTAAATGGAACGGGCAAGTTGTTGAACGTTTGAGTGTTGAGTAAATTTTTATCTCAAATCTCACGTCTTAAAATCTCAAATCTATTCCAATCAATATTAGAAAGACTACCTATAGAGACAAATGTCACCCGAATAGAACGCTTGACATCCTGTTTTTATCACAAATTTAACGTTTAAAAAATAGAGTGTGGTAAAAAAAGGAAGGTGTTTTGAACCATATAAGGCATATAAGGTCATTTAAGGAGATGGATAATAGAGGCTGGTTTGGAAGAAGACCTTTGAAGCTTTCAAAACTTCAAAGGTCTTCTTCTATTATTTGAATTCCATTAATCCAACACATAATTTGTCGCGCTCATCACACCTAAATGGTTGCGATGCCGAACGGCTATACGGTAGGTATTACCTCGTATAATGCTTGGAAATGTTGCATTAGGAAAACGTACAGGGGAAACACCATCTATATCCACTACTTCGCCTGTTGCTTTCAGGAGTGCGCCTTTGAATGCTACGATAGCGTGCGGTGTAGTAGGTTGTCTGATTTCTACTTTTACCCAATCTACGATCGTATTGGCATCAATAACCATAGCAGAAGTCATCGCGCCATCACCATAAGGACTCACCGCAGGAATGAGTGCGCTTCCTAAGTCGGTTTTCATAGTATTTGTGCCGCTATTATGAGGGCCTTTTAGCATTACTTTTAAATCTAAGGCAATGCTTTCGATGCAGAAGTTGGTACTTTCAAAAGAGCCTGTAAAGTTCCCTGATGCGAGTACGCTATTGTCTGTATCCACAGTAAGTGTATAAGATCCATTACCATAGGCGCAGCAAATACCATCATTTGCAAAATCGCTAACCGTTAGGGTGTAGCAATCTTCTACTAGGCATAATGCTTCTGTGAGCGTACTACTTTGGGCTTGCCCATTGTACGTGCCACCTCTTGCGATAATTGCACCACTCGAATTTTGAAGAATCCAAGCGGTTTCTTCTGGATAATCATCAAAAGTGATACTTAGAGTTACATTTTCAGTACATATACAAGCAGGGCAAGTCGCGCCACCACAATCTATACCTGTTTCGTCTTGGTTCTGAATACCATCGCTGCAAGTAGGTGCAGCGCAAGCGTTAGGCATATAGCCATCTATAAATAGTTCGTCTGTTTTTGCGAGATCGAGCCAATCTTTTAGGCGATGAGTAGGTAGTGCGCCATCATTGAGCCAAGAATAGGACAATTTGCCGTACCAATCGGGTTCGTCATTGTCGTTGCCTGTTGTGCCATTGCAAGCAGCATCGCCTCCCGAAAGTTTTCCTACTACGCGCTTTGTCGTTTGATCGAAGAGCGGTGAACCCGATGAACCGCCTTCAGTAGTGCCATTGTCCCAAGCAGCTATGCGCCAATGTGTCGCGGATACATTGGTGGTATTACCATAATAAAAGGTACTGGTTGAAGCGGTATTTGCTACCGAAATTTTCTTTGCATCGCCAGCAGGATGATGAATGCCTACTACGCTGGTGGGAGCAATTTCGCGCGCATCCCAACCAAGAAAATAAACGCCATAACCAGCATCTACAGGGCTTTCGTCGAGTAACCAAAGATTGAAATCTGATTGGATGACACCATTGCCTAAGCTACTAGATAGTGCTCTCGCGCCTGCGGTCGTTTTGGTGTCGTCGGGTGTGCCTGAACCGCAATTG
>CALGLY010000111.1 GCA_937959095.1 uncultured Saprospiraceae bacterium | reverse complement strand
CGCTTGCAAGGCGATGGTTTGGTGGATGTAGCAAGTGCTTTAGGGCAGCATAAAAACCCTGCTAAAAATCTGAATTTTAAAAAAGAAAACACTTGGATCGCCCAGGAAAGTACCCACTTGGATTTATTGGATGCTCCCGAAGTTTATGCGAAATTGAAGGAGTGGTTGGTTTGATGAAGCGATAAACCGTTCTATTTTACGATTTTTTTTCCACAAAAAATCAATCAAAAACAACAGTCATCAAGTCTTTAAATTCGCCTGCTGTGCTATATTGTTTATCATTGTAGTTGGTCGCTTGAAATTTTAATTGATGCGGTTTATCATTTCGTAAAATCAACTCTATCAATATATTTCCATATTGCTGGTTGAAAATCTCTGTAGTAAAATCAATGCGTGGTTTCAGGTAATGCCGTTGCGTACTTTCTACCCAAGTCGGGCGATTGTAAGTACGCATATCTGACATTTGCTTCCGATAATTGAGGCGTTCGCTGATGCAATCTTTCAAATAATCCAAAAAATGGAGCGCGTCCCGTCTACTATATTCTGTCTTGAAAAAATGAACCACAAAGCCCTTTGAGCTAGGCGTATTCAAGAAATCCATGCTTTCTTCTATCGCATCTACATCCACTAGATAGATGGCATATTGCGCATGCACCCAATCCATCAATTGCTGGCACACCAAACTATCTTTCCAGAAATCATAGTCTTGTTGCTCTGCTTCGCTGCGTTCTATAAGGGCATGCAAAGCAGGCTGAGAAGGCGAACTTTCTTCGACGGATTGAAATAAATCTTTGATTTGTTGCCAGATGTTTGCCATGTGATTTTTTTCTAAAGTTAGGCAATTCATATTAAATACACTGTAACAAAAGTTTATTTGTATTTTGACTAAGCTTATTTTTTTAGTATTCGAGGCGCAAAATTGGGAACATAGCTGGTTATGAAGCCCGATTTTGTAACGAAGAAAACTGGAAAAAGAAGCAGTCATAAATACAAAGAAATTTCTGTTACAGTGTATTAAAGGTATCATTTCTTTCTATACACACTCTATACAAGGTCTTATACTATGGATTAGTATTATTTCTTCTTTATCCGAAACCGCCAAGGCGTAGCTACCCACTCTTCCGCATAATTGATACCTACTCTAGGACTCGCTAGAATGTCCGTTTCAGTAATAGCTTTCCCGTAAGCAAGATAGACTGAGGCTTCATCATCCAGCACCGTTTTGCCATGATAGTCTGTTGTGATACCCATCGCTTTACTCACCGAACCTGGTCCAGCCATTAGGCGCGGCTGCACTTTTTCCATCCCTCGGCGTGCCAACATATATTCCACTCCTTCTACAACAGCTAAAGCGCGGATGAGTACTGCGTGTGGTTTGCCTTCTAGCCCCGTCACTACATTGAAGAGGTGATGTATGCCATAGCAGAGCGTCACATAAGCCACACCACCTTCCTGAAACATCACACTTGTGCGCTTGGTGTAGCGATTATTGTAGGCATGACAAGCCTTATCTTCTGGTCCGCGATAGGCTTCGGTTTCTATGATGCGTCCGATGGTGCGTTGTCCTTCTATATTGCTGATGAGGTACATCCCAAGCAAGTCTTTTGCTACTTGCACCACATCGTCGCGGATATAGAAGTCTTTGGTGATGATGTCCATGTTCGCTTGTTTTTTCGTTACTACTCGGGTAGCTTGACTTGAGTTTCTATTCAAGTCGAAACGTGTTATCGAAACTCCGTTTCGACCGTTACTAACTTGACTGACTATCAAGGCTTGAATAGCAATTCAAGCCAAACAAATGATGCTATCAGAATAATAATTTTTTCTGCAATTTAGAGCTTTTAAGAGCTTCGGAAAATAGATTGCAGAATAGATTTTATATTTGTGTTTTTTTTAAACCAAAACTCTAAGCAATTGAACGATTTACTCTATAAAATTGCCATTACTAAAATACCCAAAGTTGGGGCAGTCACGGCGCGCAACCTCATTAGCTATTGCGGTGGTGCAGAAGCCGTATTTGAGGCCAAAAAACGCCAGCTGCTCAAGATACCAGGCATCGGCGAAGTTACTGCTAAACTGATAGTAGAACAAAATGTACTAGCCACCGCCGAAAAGGAACTCGAATTTATAGCTGCAAATGATATACAACCTATTTTCTATTTAGATGAAGCCTATCCGATTCGCCTAAAGCCCTATCCCGATGCGCCGCTCATGCTTTTCTATAAAGGAAGTAGTCCCTTGCAGCGTCGCTATATGTTGGCGGTGGTAGGCACTCGGAAGCCTAGTCCGCAAGGCGTAGCCATGTGTGAAGAGCTGATGGAAGGCTTGCAAGGCTATGATGTGCTAGTAGTAAGTGGTTTGGCCTACGGCATTGATGGAGCGGCACATAGACAATGTGTGAAATCAGGTATCGAGACGATAGGAGTGCTAGGGCATGGGTTATCGAAAATTTATCCTGCACAGCATCGTGGTTTAGCGAAGCAAATGTTAGAAAAAGGCGGCTTACTCACCGAATATACCCACGAAGAAGAACCAGATCGAGAACACTTTCCTGCACGCAATCGCATTATCGCGGGTATGTGCGATGCCTTGATCGTAGTAGAAACACCTGCTTCGGGAGGCTCTATGATAAGCGCACATATGGCACTCGATTATAATAAAGATGTATTTGCGGTGCCAGGACGACCAAAGGATGAACGCTCCAAAGGCTGTAATAGCCTGATAAAACGCCAAAAAGCACAACTGATAGAATCGACAGAAGACCTCATTTATGCCATGAATTGGGAGAAGGAAGACAGCACCAAAACAGTGCAACGCCAACTCTTTGTAGAACTCGACGAGCGCGAACAAAACATCATAGAATTACTGAAAAAAGAAGAATCCCTCACGATAGACCAATTGGGATATAGGACAGACTTGAAGTCAAGTAGCTTGGCTGCTTTGTTATTAGGCTTAGAGTTTAAAGGCGCGATACGAATGCTGCCAGGCAAGCAGTATATTAGTTTGCTGTAGTTTTGTTGAAAGGAGATTTTTGAAGTTTTTATTCCCCTTTCGCTATTAAAATGGTAGGGTGATAGAAAACAACTTTCTGGAAAAAACCAGCTTATCAGAATATCTACGACCTACCAGTTTTGTGCAGGAAAGGGAATAAAACTTCAAAAGTCTCCTTTCAAATTCATTCCTTGTAAACTACGCCCCAAAACGACGACGCACCAACTTAATGAAACTCTTAGCAGATCCCGTTTTATTAGGTTCTGTCCAATTGTTGTGTTCTGCTAGTTGCGCGAGGTATTTTCGAGCATCCGCAAAACTTCCCATCGAATTGATACGACTCACCGCACTATTGAAGGCTACTAATTCCCCTCCAAATAATTCATTGGTGTAGAGCATCTTATCGTTATAACCAACAGCTCTAGTAAGGTCAGCTATAGGTCGTTCGCTCAATTTTTCTGATAATTCCCGTGCTGCTTTATGCTCAAAAAGCGTATCGAACTCCTGTACATCTGCAGTAGGTGTAGGAGCAGGCGGTGGAGTAGGTGCTACCACTTTCACTGGCTCTGGCGCAGGCGGCGGCGGTGCTACTACCTTTACGGGAGCAGGTGGCGGTGGTGGTGGCGGAGTAGGAGGTACATATTCAGGTGCTTTCGTCACAGGTGGTGGTGGCACAGGAACATCATCTTTTAAAGAATCAGGAATTTCGATGATACGTGGTGGCTTATAGTCACTAGTACGTTCTACTCTTCTAGGTGGTTTGGGTGGCTCTGGTGCTTTGTAGGTTGGCGCTTCGCGCACTGGCTCCCGCACGGGTTCTGGCGCAGGTGGTGGTGGCGTTGTTGTTCTAGGCGGATGTGGTGGGCTAGGAATGTTGGTAGTGCTGCTGCTTGGCGCACTAGCTTCATTCGTAACGAAAAATTCAT
>CALGLY010000110.1 GCA_937959095.1 uncultured Saprospiraceae bacterium | reverse complement strand
TGGTCTTGTCTTTTTTTGTACTCTTCCCTATGCGCTATGATTTCACGAAGGATTCGCCTGCTAGTATCAAAGCTGCTTTTCAGGGCATCGCTAAAAATAAGCGTTTTTATCTGATGCTAGCAATGGGCTGTTTTTTAGTTGGGTTGGGCATCGCGCTCTATGTGTTCTTTGCGGCGGACTAAAAGAGCGTTTCGGCGAGAACAAAATTCTAACCAAACCATATTTCCTAACTTGACAACATTTAACTCTCCATCTTCCGTCAAGTCCAAAGGGCGACCGTCAAGGCGAAGCCGACCGTCTTCCGTCCACCGTCTTTTAACGAAAATATTTTGGCATCTCATTAAATCTGCCTAATTTCCCATCAAAATAGAAACAGATGGAATTAAACATAAACGGTAAAATACATACGGTGGATGTACCAGCATCCATGCCGCTGCTATGGGTTTTGCGGGATGAACTGAATATGACAGGCACGAAATATGGCTGTGGAGTATCCTCTTGTGGGTCTTGTACGGTCATGTTGGATGGTGTAGCGACGCGCACTTGCACCCTCATGGTGTCGGCAGCCGAAGGAAAAGAAATTAAGACGATAGAAGGCATTGCCGCAGGCGAAAAACTCTCTGCAGTACAACGCGCTTGGATAGAACATCAAGTACCACAGTGCGGCTATTGCCAATCAGGAATGATAATGGCAGCCGAAGCACTCCTCAATAATAATCCAAATCCAACCGATGAAGATATTAATGCTGCTATGACCAATATTTGTCGCTGCGGTACGTATCAGCGGGTACGTGCAGCCATACATACGGCAGCAAAATTACGCACAGAAGCGACAGAATTGTTGGGATAACGAACACATTTGTGTAGTAGAGAGTAGAAAGTATAGGGTAGAGGGATTTTTGGTGTTTATTAAAACTCTAAGCAAAAAATCCCTCTACCTTCTACCCTATACGCTCTACCAAGTTGCAAAGCAACTTGAATTAATAATAAAGCAATGGCTAATAATAAAAATAAAAGTGGACTTGGTAAATGGACGCGCCGCGCCTTTATCGCAACAGGTGGCTTGGCAGGGGCAGGATTGATTGTTGGGATTGGTGGAAATGTCTATTTATCTAAGAATGCGACGAAGTATTCAGGCAAAGGATTCGGGGATGGGCATTCGCTCAATGCCTGGATTCGGATAGCACCTGATAATACCATCACGATGGCAGTGCCACGTGCCGAAATGGGACAAGGTGTTTATACCGCCATTCCGATGCTAATAGCAGAGGAATTGGAAGTGAAAATGGAAGACATAAAAGTCATCGCACCACAACCCGAACCTGCTTATGCAAATGCGATTCTTTTATCGAATAAACCGAAAGATGTTTATAGTAGCTTGACCTTCATGGAAAAAATCGCGCACTTCTTGCCGCTAGTAGCGACGGGTGGTAGCACGAGTATTCCAGATGGCTTCAATAGTCTACGTGCATCAGGTGCGACGGCTAGAGAAATGCTGATACAAGCAGCGGCGGAACAATGGGGCGTAAATAAATCGCAATGTTATGCCGAAGATGCGCACGTTATCAATAAAAGCAGTCAAGAACGCCTAAGTTATGGCGCATTGGCAGAAGCGGCGGCTAAAATAGAATTGCCTGAAATTCCAAAACTAAAAGAAAAGAAGGATTGGAAAATACTAGGTACGCCCGTGAAGCGACTCGACATTCCTGAAAAGGTAAATGGCACAGCAGAATATGGCTTAGATGTCCGCTTGGAGGGAATGCTCTATGGTGTTATTCGACATGCAACCTATCATGGTGGCGAAATAACGGCTATCCTAAATGAGGAAGAAATTTTGGGCAGACGTGGCGTGAAAAAAGTCGTGCTGTTGCCCAAAGGCATCGGTGCAGTAGTGGTGGCAAATAATACATGGAATGCCAAAAATGCTGCGAATGCACTAGACTTTGAGGAAACAGGAGATGCTACGCTTTCTTCCGCAGACATTGATAAGCAAGCCGAAGATGTGATTGCAAATAAGCAGATCGCAAACCCTTTAGAGAAAGGTAATGCTGCACAAATATTGAACGAAGCAGACAATATCATAGAAGCAAAATATGATGTGCCTTATCTCGCGCATGCTTGTATGGAGCCGATCAACTGTACCGTGCTAGTGAAAGGCGATAAAGCAGAAATTTGGGCAGGACATCAGGGTAGTTCCATTATGTTGGATGGCGTGAATGCAGCCGCAGGCATTGCCAAAGAGAATATAAAAGTCAATACAAAATACCTCGGTGGTGGCTTCGGGCGACGTGCGGAAATAGATATGATTCTGAATGCAACTCATGTCGCAAAAGAAATGGATGGCACGCCTATTCAACTCGTTTATACCCGAGAAGAATCTATGCGCCACGAAATGTATCGCCCTGCGGTGAAGAGTCATTTCCGTGCCAAATTGGATGAACAAGGCAATATCAAAGCATGGGAAAATAAAATGGCTTTACAGTCGGTAGGCTATAGTTCCATTATGCGAATAAAACCCGCCTTTGCTGAATCCCCTGCTAAGGATCCTTCTTCTTCGGAAGGTGCAGCCAATTTGCCTTATGCGATGGAAAACGCGCTTGTTTCTTTTGGACAAATAGAGTCACCGATTCAAGTAGGGAATTGGCGAAGTGTGGGAAGTTCTCAAAATGGCTTTTTCACAGAATCCTTTATTGATGAATGCGCCCATGCTGCCAAGCAAGACCCATATCAATACCGTAGAAA
>CALGLY010000109.1 GCA_937959095.1 uncultured Saprospiraceae bacterium | reverse complement strand
TTTCAAATTTCAAAAAATATAGTGACAGATAATTTTTGTTTTTTGAACAGGCGACGCAAGAACCATACAAGGCTGTATAAGAAAAAGGAGACTAATAACAATAGTGACAAGAGCAATCCAAAAAATAGAAATAGCCGCTTTGCTCTTGACTCTTTTTCGGTGTAATTATCATTTATCCAAAATGCTGCTTTGCCTCCATCTCCTTCCATCAGCATAGTAGAAGGCACGCCTTCTTTATTTACATAAAATTGGTTGTTGCCCGCATAAAATAAGGTATCCTTCGCTTTGCCGAGTATCGTTCTTGTTATTACTTTATCCACTTTAAAATCTAATGTTAAGCCCGCCAACATTCTATCCGAAAAGGCTAATAAATTACTTTTAGGGCTTTTAAATTCATAGAAGCCCGCGAATTGTTCTTTCAGCGATTCAGGGATAGCTTGAGTAATTCGGTTTGCAGGCGCAGGCACTTCTTTGCCCAATAAATAATCCAAAACCTCATCCACTAAGGCATTGGCGTTTCCGTTGCGATTGATGGCTATTGCTACGCCCAAATCGGCGGCTCTTGAATAGACATATCTTGAGGTGAATCCATCAATTTGCCCACCATGCCCATGAAATAAATGCCCATTTTTCCAAATGGTGTAATTGCCCAATCCATAGCCCGCTTGCAATCCTTTTTGAGCGGCAATACTGGTCTGTGGGGATTCTATTCTATCAAATTCATTTGGGGTAAAAAGCAAGGAATCTCTACTCAGCATAAACTGAAGATAGGCAGCCATATCTGCTGCATTCGCACAAAAATCGCCCGCAGGACCGCCATTGATAGTAGCAAAGGGAAGCGAATTAAGGGTTGTTCCTGTTCTTTGATAGCCTTGGGCGAAGGAACTGTTTTTCGGTGCTTTAAAATAAAAACCTGAACGTTTCATTCCCATCGGAGTCAATATATGTTCTTGGATATGTTCGCTATAAGGCTCTTTTGAGAGTACTTCTATCAAGTGTCCTGCTACGATATAATTGGGATTGGAATAAGCTTTTCTGTTTCCTGGTTTCCATCTGGAATGTAAGGATTGGCGGTGGTCATTCACCATATTTATGATGGGTGGCACGGTTGCATCCTTGGTATTATACATCGCATGAAGATGAAAATCCTCGAAACCCGAAGTATGCTCTAATAGATGCGCTACGCGCACCTTTTCTTCCTTTTTCCATGCATTATCGAAGGGTAGTTTTGGGTCTATTTCTTTCAGCGGGCTATCTAGTGAGTGTGGCGAATCCTGTAGCAATTTATAAAGGCCTAAAGCCGTGAAGGACTTAGAAATCGAACCTTGACGAAACAAATGCTGTGCAGATACGCGTTCCTGCTTTTCGATATTAGCTAAACCAATGCCTCCGACAAAAAGTACACTATCCGACTTAACAATGCTAATCATAGCACCTGGAATTTGCTTTTGCTCAATGTAGTCATGGAGTTTATCTATAAGTGTTTTAGTATCACTTTGACAAAAGGCAGAAATGGAAGGAACAATAAAGGAGACGACTAACAGTAGTTTAATACATAGTTTTTTCATGCGTTGTTTTTATTCGCACAAAGCTATTTAAAAATATAATACTATGCAATGCATAGAACTATATAAAGACAGGTACTATATGTTTTAAAACACTACTGCAAACCCTTACACTATTGATAAACAGCAGTTTATCAAGGTTTTATTTTTTTTGAAAATATTTGATTTTCTACCTATCAACACGTACTACTTACATCTTATCGCTTCCTAATTTTCAAAACTACCTCACTAGGTCGTAGCGTAAGCAAAGGCATCAAGGCTGGAGTCGAAGCAGTTTTTTCAATCGTAAAGGACTTAAAAAAGGAAAAAAGGAAATAGGAGATTTCCGCTAGGGCAAAGCTATTTCCAATACACATCCGAGGGCCTGCGCCAAAGGGAAAATATTGCTTTGATTTTGCTAATTTCTTATCCTCTAGGAATCGTTTTGGCTTGAAACTCAAGGCATCTTCCCAAAGGGTTACATCTCGATGTACGCCAAAGAAAAAAGGAACAACCACCGTTCCTTTTGGATAGGAATAGGACTCAAATGTATCATCGACCTTAGCTACACGTTCGGAGGTCCAAGAAGTAGTAAATAAGCGCATACTTTCATTGATACAGACTTTTAGGTACTCATTTTGCATCACTTCCTCGATTGTAGAGTTATCAATCGAATCTATTAATTTTTGTTGCGCCACAGGATTGGAGGCTAGATTATGTAATAACCACGAAAGCGTATTACCAGTCGTTTCGTGTCCTGCGGAAATCAAGATTTGTACTTCATCAATCAATTGTTCCTCGGTCATCGACTCGCCTGTATCTTCGTAGGTACTATGAATCAACATATCCAAAATATCATGAAATTCGCCTGTACTAGCTTTGCGCTCATTGATGATGCCGAGTATAATTTCTCTTAAACGTTTTGCTTTTTTTAGATGTGTTCTTTCTTCGCCTGTGAATGGATAAAAGAGTTTCCGTATGGGCATGTTCACGTCTTTCATCAAAAAGTTGGAAAGCGCTCCAAAGATTTGATTCAACTCATCCATCACTTCTTTTGACAACTCAATATCGAATAAGGATTTAATCAATACTCGAAAAGACAAATCGTGCATGAT
>CALGLY010000108.1 GCA_937959095.1 uncultured Saprospiraceae bacterium | reverse complement strand
TTTCATAAGAAAACGTCAAACCTGCATTATCCTGCAATCGCTCCAAAAGCGCATCACCCATCGCAACGGAAGGCGTAAGTACTCCAGCTACATCAGGCGTTTCATCTTTGGCAAGACAAACTCCGCACTCTGCTAACATCTTAGAAGTAGAGCCATACCCAGGATCCATATCACCAATAACCTTACCCATTGCAGTAGTCCCGTCTGCTAGTGTAGTGTAGAATCTTAGATTGTAAAAACCTGCTTCGCGCTTGGCTTTACTTGGCCCTTCGCCCGGCTTCGGTAGCACTTTATCGGTCATTTTCTTTGCGAAAGTACCTGGTTTTGCCAGCATAAAAAGTCCTAAACCCGCAGTCATAGCCGTTGCTTTTACTCGTCCAGCGACACCATCACTACTCATCATCGCTTCGTCATACTGAAAATCTTTGCCATACGGATAGCCTGCTAACGCATTACTTCTGCGTACTATTTTCGTATTGATACCTGCCATAATAAAAGGGAAAATCCAACTTTTCGCAGCTTCATCATAGACTACTGCTTGCAAATCGCGCTTATCAGGGCCACTTTGTTCGCCTTCAGGATTGAGGCTGTAGGGATTGATTAAGACTTTATATAATCGCTTATCTTCTTGCGCTTTTTCCAAGGAGTCATTGAGGGAAGCGTATGTACCACCGCTCATTTCACCCTTCATTGCTTTTACGCGCATTTGGATTTGAGTAGCGGGTTTGCCCGTCTGTTCCATTGCTTGTTGTTGCACAAAAAAGACCCCCATATCCGACGGGATGGAGTCGAAACCACAGCAATGAACAATTTTCGTTCCGTTGGCTTTGGCAGCCTCATAATGTTCATCAATCATTTCACGCATCCACGGCACTTCGCCTGCTAGGTCGCAGTAGTGCGTTTGGTTTTTCACGCAAGCTGTTACCAATTTCGAGCCATATTTGCCATAAGGACCAACGGTAGTGCAAATTACTTTAGTCCGCTTTGTCATAGCATCCAAGCTCGCTTCATCATGGCTATCAGCAACGACTAAAGGAACGTTTTCATCTGCTACCTCGGCACGAATTTTTTCTAATTTTTCTTTACTTCGCCCTGCCATTGCCCATTTCAGGAGACTATCTGTTCCGTAGTAATCATATAAATATTGTGCTACCAATCTGCCTGTAAAACCTGTTGCTCCCCAAATGATTAAATCGAATTCTCGTGCTGCGCTCATAGTGTTTTGTTTTGTTAGATACTATAACAGCCGTTTCGTTTTTATGTTTTTATTTAGTGAATTAAATCTTATTCAACATAACGATAATTATAGGGTATATTGTATTATCCTAAATTACTAACATGAATATAGTCACTTAGCCAAATTTAACAGACTCTAATGGATTAGTAATTAGGCAAATTAAATTAATAAATTGGTCGTTTTAGGCTAGTCATTTTTTTTTCTAAGAGTGCTTTGAAAATCGCACATAGCCTAGCTACGTAAGGCTTTTCAAAGTATTCTTAGAAGGGAAAAGGGCAGCATAAAGTGGCTGATTTATTATTTTATTTTGCCTTAATGACCTTTAGACCTTTATATTTAAGGTCAACTAATGATATTGAATTTAAATATAAAGATCTAAAGACGAAATTAATCTACCCATACAGGCAGTGCCGTCATCACCCCTAAGTGGTTGCGATGGCGTACCGCTACATGATAACTATCTGCTTTCAAGCATTCAAAAGTCACGATGCTTGTCCCATCTACATCTACAATATCTCCATCGCGTTGCAGGAGTGCAGAACGAGTAGCAAGGATAGTGCTTGGCGCATTTTCATCGCGTAATTCAATCACTACCCAATCCACGATGGCATCATTGTCTGTTTGAGTGGTAGCACTTGCTGCCATTGTTTCTCCTCCACCTTCGCCATAGTGCGTGTAGCCAAGTCCTGTGAATGGTTCAGCATTAGGTAATAGGGTATTTGTATTCAAATCATCATTCATCATCTCGCCATTGTAAGGGCCTTGCAAATAGGCTTTCACTTGAAGCTGCACTTGATCTATAGGTCTAGTATTTGCTAAAGCTATTTTATGCCAATCGCCGCCTGCCTGCGGAACGAATGCAATCACATGTTCCTCATCAGAGAAGCGAACGACTAAGCTATCGCGCGTTGTATTCCAAGAGGTTTCTGGTAAGACATCTCCTGCTTCAAACGGGAATAATAATACCCGAAAATCAGGCGCAATACTATTGCTTTCTACGACTAAACGATGACGGAAAAAGTTTGGGTTTGGATTATACGTTGTTCCATTAAAGAAGCCAACATAATCCAATTCTTCCAAATAGCCTGGTGTAGTTTCACCTGTGTAGCCTTCATTATTCAATACCCGAACTAATAGACGACGATTGCCTGTAGCCGCAGGTTCTTTCAGGATAATATCATTTCTGTACCTGCAATCATCCAGATTTACATTCGTGCTTTCTATCTCCAAGTCATTCGCTACCTGTGCTACCCACTTATAATTATGCGAAGCATTATCTTTCTGAATATCATCCACTATTAGCATAAAAGGATTATTTCCTTTCACCATGCCTGTAGTACGAATAACGCGCTGCATCGGGTTGTATTCCCGCTTCACCATGCGTTCCAGTTTACCATCTTGATGCCAGTCTGGAAAGTCATAAAAAGGGATATGGAATTGTGGTTCAGTCTGTGGAATATACTGAAAGTCGTTCCATGTTTCGGTTACTTTTTCCCAACCATTAGCCCCTAACCACGGATGGTCATTACTCACCTGTGGCGACCAATGCCACTCCCAAGTATAAGCATAAGTTGCATCACCTGTCACGCAAGTCAAGCCTGTGCCGCTTTGATAATCCAGTAGCTTACCTGGTTGGCGAACTTTATCGCCATCTGGGTCACCTACACCTATTCCTTTATCATCTATAAGGATACCACTATGGAAATAGATGGGTTGGAATGGACTACCTCCATAGGTTTTTCGTACCCAAATACGTCCTAAACCACTCAAGGTGAAGTCGTTTTTATCGCCATGCGTATGTCCTCCCATATCCTGTCGGCAGTGAAATTGACTGCTTAATGCAAGACTATCCGTGCCACTTCGCATAATCGCTAAACCTCTATCAGGTGCGAAATAATCAGTTGGAATAGCTGTAGCTGCTTGTGTATTAAAAGTTGTATTGCTATAATCTAGCGCAAAAACTGCCGCAGGCACCATATAATTTAGGTAACTATCATCAGGAC
>CALGLY010000107.1 GCA_937959095.1 uncultured Saprospiraceae bacterium | reverse complement strand
CTATGTCTAAAGTTTGTCAATTGACAGGAAAGCGACCTATTTCAGGTAATAATGTTTCGCACTCAAATCGCAAGACGAAGCGTCGCTTCTTACCAAACTTACAAAAGAAAAAATACTACATTCCAGAGACGGATCAGTGGGTAGATTTAAAGATTTCTACTTCTGCTATGCGTACAATCAATAAATTAGGTCTTTACGAATACCTAAAGCGATTGGAGAGCAAAGGCGTGGATACAGGAGTGGTATTGGCGAAGAAGAAATAAACCCATAAAGATTTAAAGTTAAATAAGCAATGGCAAAGAAAGGTAATAGACAACAGATCATACTAGAGTGT
Source organism: uncultured Saprospiraceae bacterium (assembly GCA_937959095.1). Classification (GTDB taxonomy): domain Bacteria; phylum Bacteroidota; class Bacteroidia; order Chitinophagales; family Saprospiraceae; genus JAAUTG01. Next base: position 2,431 of record CALGLY010000107.1, on the reverse strand, counting down.
ACAGAGCATAAGAAATCTGGAGTAGCAGGTACTTCACGCTATGTGACACAAAAGAATAAGAAAAATACGCCAGATCGTTTGGAGCTGAAAAAATATAACCCTATCTTGAAAAAGTATACGGTTCACAAGGAGATTCGATAATTTCCATCTCCATTATTTGTGGCGATTTTCTCTAGAGAAAAATAAAAATTAAACAATCATGGCTAAGGTATCTAAAAACTCCCGTGTAGGAAAACGTGCTGCCAACGCAGGTTCAGGACGGGATTTCGTGAAGGTAGTAAAAAGTGTAAAAGACCCTAAGACAGGGAAGTATTCTTATAGAGAACTTATGATTCACAAAGATAAGGTGAAGGAGTTCTTTGCTAATAAGAAGTAAGCTATTTCAGCTTCCTACCAGTTAAAATAATACCAAAAAGGCTTTTCTTAATGCTAAGAAAAGCCTTTTTGTGTTCTATAAATTGCTTTGAAACTTTGTAGAGGGTAGCAAGGACTTCTTTTTTTCATAGGAAGAAAAAACGGAAAGCTTTTCTATTCTTTATCCTGTACAAAGCAATTTAAATCCCATATCAACTTAGAAAATCAACTTTCTATAGAACTTCACTTGGTTATAAATTGTATTTTCCTTGAATTGTTAGCTTTAAACACAGTTAAAAAAATAAATGGACACTTTTGTTCAGGGATTTTGATAACAGAGTGTTTCATTTTAAACGAATTATCAAAATCACTGGACTTGGAAAAGTGTACATTTGTTTTTGTACTCATCCTAAATATAAGTAAATGAGCTTTTTTAATAAATTTTTCACCAAAGACAAGAAAGAAGACCTCGATAAAGGACTAGAGAAAACGAAGAGTTCCTTCATGGGAAAACTGTCGAAAGCCGTAGCAGGAAAATCGACAGTAGATGAAGAGGTATTGGATGAATTGGAACAAATCCTAATTACATCTGATGTAGGTCTGGATACTACTATCAAAATTATAGAGCGCATTGAAGCTCGTGTAGCTCGCGATAAATATATCAATACGGAAGAACTGAACGAGATTCTACGCGATGAAATCGTTCAATTGCTTTCTGAAAATAATACGGTTGATGTAGAAGGGTATACCTTGTCAGCGGAACATAGACCAACTATTATTTTAGTGGTAGGTGTGAATGGGGTAGGTAAAACGACAACCATCGGAAAAATTGCTTATCAATACCAAATGGCAGGTAAAAAAGTGTTACTTGGCGCAGGCGATACCTTCCGTGCAGCAGCAGTGGATCAATTAGGTATTTGGGCGAATCGAGTAGGCTGTGATTTCTACAGCAAAGGAATGAATACCGACCCAGCAGCCGTAGCGTACGAAACCGTGGATAAAGCCATCAAAGAAGGACACGATGTAGCTATTATTGATACCGCAGGACGTTTGCATACCAAGAAGGGCTTGATGCGAGAATTGAGTAAAATCAAGCGTTCTATCAGTAAGCGACTACCTGATGCACCGCATGATGTGATGCTCGTGCTAGATGCTACTACAGGTCAAAACGCAATAGAACAAGCAACGCACTTTACCGCAGCAACGGATGTTACCTCACTAGCTCTCACGAAACTAGATGGGACAGCAAAAGGGGGGGTAGCGATTGGGATTTCCGACCAATTCAAAGTGCCGATTAAATATATTGGAGTAGGAGAGGGGATTAATCAATTGCAGGTCTTTAATAAGCGTGCTTTTGTAGATTCTCTGTTTGAGAAATAAAAATTCTAGCCTCGGACGCTTTTATCAGAAAGCGTCCGAGGCTAGAATTAGTTTATTTTTTTACTTTGTTTCGTTTTCTATCTTCCATATCTGGTTCTTTTTCAGGTGTTTCAGGTTTTTCTTTCCCTAAAGATTCCAACTCCGTCAGATGCCGTAGCACATTGGCATAAACCGAATCCATATAGATAGGATGTTTCTGAATGATACTAATTGTTGTATCAAAATTAGCTTTTGTGATGCCGTGTATCTCACATATTTGTGCGTAGTAGACCTCTGCCATACTATCTTTTACTGAACCAATGAGACTATTAATAGCTGCTTCTGCTATATAAGCATCGGCAAGTACTGGCACGAGCTTCTCTTGTGGAATTGGAATGCTCGGCTTATGATTTTCCTTTTGGCAAGCTCCTAAAAGAAGCACGAGTATAAAAAGACAATATCTCATGGATGATGTTAAGCTCGGCTTTATTTGAACAATATAAGGCACTCATTTCATATAAGAGAAAATCGCAAAGCGATTTAATAAGTAAAGCTTCAAAAATAATCTAATCCAAACTATAATAATAGTGTAGTTAAACGGAAGCAACATAACACCTCGTTTTGGATTAGTTTATTTTTGCCCTTTCACTAACTTAATTTTTTATGAAAAAAATATGGCTGTTTTTAGTTATCATTTTTAGTTGCTATTGCTCAGTTT
>CALGLY010000106.1 GCA_937959095.1 uncultured Saprospiraceae bacterium | reverse complement strand
CACTTCATTAAACAAACGAAACTGAAAAGAGGTGAATACCGATTCGCCTTTTTCTAGTTGTTGAATAATTTTCTTGCACCAGATATGATAGCCTAAAAGCAATACTAGTAATACTAGTTTCAAGTGCATCCAACCTGCTGTGCCATTTTCTGCAATTAAATAATTGGGCACACTCGGATGAAAAATCCCTAATGCAAGCATCCCCAAGCCCGCTGTCCAAGTAATCATCATGGCAGGATTGCAGATGATTTTATAGACGCGCTCTTGCATTGCACCGAATTCGCGAGTGAGAATATCTTTATCAGGTTGTGTTTTTTTTTGCGCTTCGGTATAATAGACAAAGATACGCACCAAGTAAAAAAGCCCTGCAAACCATGATACAAAGCCGACTACGTGTAAGCCTTTCAGGAATAGGAGAAGGTTTGTCATTTATTTTTTTTGAACCATACCCGCCTGCTCCGCGAGCGGGCGGGTATGGTTTAATATTTAATCCAATTTTATCGCTTCTATCGGCTTGAACAAGGAAAACTGTACAGCTTCCACCTTTGCTTGATAGTCTGCAAAATCACTACGCATGAAAGTATTGATTTTTTCGGTAACATCTATTGTTCTTTCCTTTGCACGTGCCATCAAAATATCTACTGTTTGTCCGCTACCATTTTCCGAAGCACGGAGATAACCTGATACTTCATATAGCGTAGAATTCAGATTATCCGAAGTGCGTTGGATGCCTTTTCTGCCTTTAGGTAGCATATAGAGGTTCTCTAAGGTATCAATTTTACCTTGTAAGGTCTTGCCCAACTTCTTAATATCTGCTTTGGTTGAGTCAGATGCATTTACAAGCGATTTATCAACTAATCCAATGGTTTTGCGTGCTTGCTTGAGTTGTTCAAAACCAGTATTTGCAGCTTCTACTACTTTATAATAGTCCGTATAAGCGGCTTTTTTCGCTTGTGCATTTTCTGCTGAAAATTCGACACGCGGATCCGTATGCACTTTCACCCAAGTGGAATCTTTACTATCCCCGAAAGTGAAAAGTACTTTATAATCACCTGGCAAAACCGCGATACCTGACGGCGTATCATCGTCTTTTTTTACTTCTCTACGCGAAGGATATCGGATGCCATCTTGACGCAAATTCCAATAGACGCGATTCATGCCTGTATCTATTTTTGCGCTAAAACTGCGTATCGTGTCGCCTGCATTCGTGAGGACTTGAATTTTTACTTTGCTCGCCTTTTTCCCTTTTTTAGCTTTCTTATCGCCTGTCTTTTCTGCTACTTCTACGGCTTTTTTGCCTTTCTTCTTCTTTGTTATTGGAACGATTTCTTTGGGCTTTTCTTCCTTATTGTTAGGCTTCATCCAAAGCGTTAGCATTGCGCCATTCCTACGGTTTTCCCCAATATATTCGCCATCGGCGGTGAAGCGGATACCTTCATAGGAGCGATAGTTTGCGAGATAAGCATCAGGGGCAGCAAAGGCTTTAAAATCCTGTGTCAATACTTTACCACTTGTCTTTGCAATCTCCCGAATTGGGCGAATATCATCCAAAATCCAAGCAGCACGCCCGAAGGTTCCTACAATCAGGTCATGTTCGCGTGGATGTATTTTTAAATCGCGTGTGGAAACCGCAGGGAAACCATTTTTCCATTGCGTCCAATTACTTCCTTTATCAATACTCACATAAAGTCCATAATCTGTACCCAACCAAAGCAGATTTTCTTCTTCAGGATCTTGTACTATTGAAAGCGCGTGGCCTTGCACTTGACGTTCATCTACTATTTTGGTAAAGGACGCACCATAGTTAGTCGTATGATATGCCATTGGTCGCCAATCATTTCTGCGATAATCATTCACAATGATGAACGCCTCGCCTGCATTCTTTTTGGATACTTCAATAAATGGAATCCAACTGCCCGCCTTCATACCCGATAGTGCGCCCGCAACATTTGTCCAGTTTGCGCCGCCATCTTTGGTTACTTGCAGATTGCCGTCATCCGTACCAACCCAAAGCACCCCTTCATCCACAGGACTAGGTGCGATAGCGAGGATAGTCGTGTGATTTTCTGCGCGGGTATCATCTATCGTGAGTCCACCGCTCAGGTATTGTTTTTGCTTGGTGGTATCATTCGTCGTTAAGTCAGGAGAGATGATTTCCCAAGATTTGCCGCAATCCATACTTTTATGGACAAATTGACTACCAAAATAGACACCACAATCCGAAAATGGATTTTGAGCAATTCCTGCATTCCAATGAAAGCGTAGTTTTTCGCCATCAGGATGTATGGGCTTCACGCGCTGCGATTTTCCTGTTTTAGTGTCAATATAACCGACATTTCCACCTTGCGATTGTGCATAAACGTAGCGACTATCACTCGGATTGAAGACCACATCAAAGCCATCGCCAAAGTAGACTTCTTGCCAATCATAATTCCGAATGCCACCGCGTTTCCATACTTGGCTTGGCCCAACCCAAGAGCCATTATCTTGCATACCACCTGCTACTTGGTAAGGAATGCTCATATCGTGACTGATGTGATAAAATTGCGCCAAAGGCAAATTACTTGCGAATTGCCAATTCTCGCCTCGGTCTCTTGAAATGTAGAGACCACCATCATTTCCATTGATAATATAACTTGGGTCATCTGGGTGAATCCAAAGCGCGTGGTGATCGGGATGCACGCCAGAGTAGGGGAGAATGACCTCGAAATTCTTACCACCATCCTCACTACGCGAAACGAGCGAATAGAGGCTATACACGCGGTTTTCATTAGCAGGATCTACGAAAATATCCGCATAATAGAAGGGACGATTTCCGATGTTTTTCTTGTCGTCGGCTATTTTCTTCCATTTATTGCCGCCATCAGTAGACTTATACAAGGCATTTTCTTTCGCTTCCACTAGGGCATACACCACATTGGGGCTAGAAGGCGCAATAGCCAAACCGATACGTCCTAAAATACCTTTTGGCAAGCCATCTTTTTCGGTTTTGCGCTTCCAGGTCGCACCGCCATCATGTGTGATGTAAATGCCCGAACCTTCGCCGCCCGAATTGAATGTCCAAGGTTTACGACCATATTCCCACATCGCAGCGATGAGTTTGTTCGGATTCGTTGGGTCTACGACCAAATCGGCACAGCCAACTTCTTCGCCTTTGTAGAGGATTTGTTCCCAAGTTTTGCCGCCATCACTAGTACGATAAATTCCACGTTCTTTATTTGGACCCCAAGCAGAACCTTGTGCGCCTACATAGATGACATCAGGATTGTCGCGATGAATGATAATACGGTGAATGGTCTTGGTTTTTTCCAATCCCATGAGCGTCCAAGTCTTGCCACCATCCAAGCTTTTATAGATGCCTGAACCACTATTTTGTGAGTTTCGAGGATTTCCTTCACCTGTACCTACCCAAACTTCGGATGGATTATTTTGATTAATCGTGACTGCACCAATAGATTGGACGGGTTCATCATCGAAAATGGGATTCCAATTGATACCGCCATTTTCCGACAACCATACGCCACCCGATGCTGTACCTGCATAAATGCGATCTGAATTACTCAAATCTACATCAATGGCAGTGACGCGCCCACTCATACCCGCGGGACCGATATTTCTGATTTTTAAGCCTTTGAGTTGTTCGGTGTCTAGTTTTTGAGCAAATAGGAAAGTGCTACATAATAGTAGCACAAAAACAATGCAAAAGTGATTCTGTCTCATTACGTGTAGTTTTAGGGACGTGAAGATAAGGGGAATTTTCTGTTTTTTGAATTATAGGATTTTGCAAATTTAGCACTACTCTTAAATAGACCCACTAGTCGCTTCTGTAATTTCCGTTTTTGGAATAGGAATTGTATCCTGCGGAATTTCTTTGGGAAGTAGTAACCAAAGCCGCCCATAGGCATTAAAATTTTTCGCTTTTTTCTGGGCTTTTTTCCCGACTCCAAAGTAAAAATCAATGTGACCAGGCCCGCGAATAGCGCCACCTACATCTTGTGCTAGTAGGACTTTATACTCATGCCCTACTACTTTATTTTTGGCGTTTACTACTGGAACAGCGGCTAGAAAACAGCTTCCCAATGGAATATAGCGGGTATCCACCGCAATGGAATATTCTGCGGTTAACGGGACTTGCCCTGCGCCTTTAGGGAGTGATTTGCTACGCCTAAAAAAAGTATAAGAAGGGTTGATATTCAGGATACTATCTACTAATTCGGGCTTTCGCTTAAAGAAACGTTTTACACCATCCATAGAGACACTGCTTCCTACCTCCAGTTCTTTACCATGTGTGGCAAGATAGGTTT
>CALGLY010000105.1 GCA_937959095.1 uncultured Saprospiraceae bacterium | reverse complement strand
TTTTATTTTTTTTGCCACTTTATACGTACACTCATTTTCTCAACCTCAATAAGTTACTACTCTACAGATAGTTAGCCCTAGAATTGTAAATTCCTAGTAGGTCAACAAGTAATACAAAGCAATTCATTGATTCTTTCAGTGAGTTGCTTTTTTGTTTTCATGTTTTGTTGCCGTAAACGTTGCCGTTTTTGGATAATGAATTGATTTGTTGTCGTTATTTTGTTGTCGTAAATTACAATCGTTAGTTATGCTCCGCATCTTTCAAAAATTACTTTCGTGGGTAAAAAACAAGATAATGAGTAAGAAAATCAAAAATCGTGGCAGAATACAGGCACAAGGAGGAAAAGATAAAACAGAAAAAAGTGTATCTTGGAATCAAGATGAACCGTTGAGTAAGAAAGACGGTTTAGCACTCCTAGAGAAACTAAAATCCAAATTGACCAAAAACGAATTGACAGAACGAGAAAGACCTTTGTATCAAGCTAAACGTTATATTCAAAATGCAAACGGTATTGATGCACCTAGAAGCAAAACATTCCTTAATAGAAAAACGAAGGATGCACGAATTGATATAGAGGTAAAATCGAGAACTGCTTTGTTTGTTTTGTGGTTGTAGCGATATTACTGTTTCTTTTATTTAAAAATTAGCATTATGGTAGTTGCTTTAGATGTTTATGATAATTTCCTCGAAGATGCTGTTATCTACGATGCTGTACAAATGATGTGGCAAGATGTTATAAATGAATTATCCTTACTCTATGGCTTTTATAGCAAGCCCTATATTAATATTTATCTATCGAATGGTAAGAAAGAGCGTGACGCAAATCCTATCTTCTCTACGATGATAGAAAAGAACAATAGAAGTATTCGGATATTACAAACCACCGAAGCCGATGCTAGAGCAAATTATATTTCAGGCTATTTTGATACATTTGAATTTGAGGGTTATGAGAAGGAATTAGAAGAATTAGTAATTGATTTGGTGCTTTCAGATGAAACCAAAGCAAAGGCTGTACAATGGATAAAGGCATGGCTAGTAGATGGTATGAGCAAAGAACAGCTAGATGAAATCATTAATAATGAAATGGTGTTAGTGGAATAGGTTTTTCACAATTTATCAGATTTGAGATTGATATAAGTAATTTACTCAAGGAAAGGCAACAAGCTATCCAATAAGAAAAAGACTAAAGCCCCTTCAACATATACCCCAAAATAGGCTGACACTTCTCCTCACAAACGGGGTAGAACTCCCCGTGTTTCCAATGCTCTGATTTAGGAGACTGTCCCCACCAAAATTCGGCGAGGGCTATGGGCTGTAGCTTATGCAAAAAGGCATACTGTAGCAATTTTGGAGCAGCACACTCCCCTGCCCCAGCAGGTGGCTTTTGTTGGCGTGCCTCCTGAAAAATAGCCCGTAAATCTTTCAATTCACCTGCTTGATTTAAGAAACGATAATGGTCATAGAGTTTTGCTTGTAAGGCATTCGAATGGTTTTTTCGATGTTCTTTTAGAGCTTCTATTTTTTTGGAATGTGAGGAATTATCTAAGGCTTCTAAAGTTCTAATTTCTTGATTGATGCGTCCTAATTCCTCCATGCCAGCATTCAAAAAACCTCCTTCTTGCAAGCCATCAAAAATAGGTGGCACAAAACCTGCATGTTCGTTACTGCCTCCCAATTTGCCTGAAAAAGCTGCTAAATAACCCAATTTGCCTTGCTCCATTCTCACAACTAATACGCCAAACATTTTACCAATCACACGTCCTTTTTTTCCAGCTTCTAAGCCGAAATTATGTGTCCATTTCTTCTCCCTTTCCAAGCGTTTTTGTAATTGCTGCACCGCTACCAAGCAAATAGGATGTGGAGGAACATGGAAAGGCGAGACAAAACATTCAGGTAATTCTTGCTCCGCTATAGAATCCTCAAAAGGCGTGAAAAAAGAGGCTATATGTGTATCAGAACCCCTCATTTCTTTACTAAAAAACCCAAAGCTTCTAAATGTTCATAGTAATTCGGGTAGGATTTCACGACCACCATTGGTTCTGCAATTTGGATAGCATCAAATAAGGCAAGCGGCGCGAATGCCATTGCCATCCGATGATCTTCATAGGTATCAAAAACGGGTGTGTTAGGAAAGCTTGCTTTGCCTGAAATTTTCATTTCTTCATCGCCTATTGCTTCTACTTCTACGTTTACTTTCGCCAATTCCGTCTGCAATGCAGCTATCCGATCTGTTTCTTTGATGCGGAGGGTCTCCAAGCCTTTGAAGTGTGCTTTTATGCCCAAACCACCACATACAACGGCTATAGATTGTGCCAAATCGGGGCAGCGCAAAAAGTCATAGTCGAAATAATCCGTTGGCGGATTACCGCTTTTCGTTAGATGAATACCTTCCTTAGTAAAAGTCGTCTGTATCCCAAATTGCGTCATCATCTCCACGAGCGCGGAGTCGCCTTGCACACTTTCTTGGAATAAACCATTTAATTGTAAATCCAAGTCGTCTGCAAACGCAGCAATAATATAAGGATAGGAAGCCGCCGACCAATCCGCTTCTACTATAAATTCCTTTGCTTGATACGCCTGTGGTGCGACTCGAATCGTCTGTCCATCCCAACTATGCGACACGCCAAAATACTGCATCAGATTCAGTGTCATCTCGATATAGGGACGCGATACGATTTTGCCAACCAACGTTAATTCTAAACCTTGTGGCAAGGTCGGAGCAATCATCAGCAAGGCAGAAATATACTGACTACTCGTACCTGCAGAAATGCTCAACTCTTTGCGTTCTCCTAGCTGCTTAGGTGGATGAATTTTCAAGGGTGGATAGCCTTCTTTTTCTATATACTCTATGTTCGCACCTAGTTCATTTAGCGCATCTGCTAGTACTCCGATGGGGCGTTGCTTCATGCGCGCACTGCCTGTGAGGATTTGTGTACCTTCTTGTAGGGCAAGATAGGCGGTCATAAAACGAAAGGTCGTACCTGCCGCTCCTGTATCATAAGTGCTTGCTTGCGCCTCAAACTGTTGTAAGAGTGCCTCTAGAGTAACGGTATCTTTAGAGTTGGATAACTTATGAATAGGGAAGGATTCTTTGCACAAGGCTTTTATAATCAATGCCCGATTTGCAATGCTTTTTGAGCCATTGAGCGTAAGTTTGCCTTTAATATTCCGCTTAGTATGCGTGATGGTGTATCGCATGAAGTAGTAAATTTGAGGCTAAAGACGGCTTTATACTCGAAAAAACAAAGGATTGAGAGGCGTTTCTATTTTTTGAAAAACGTCTTTTTCCAGTATGTGTAGTTATTTTATAATGCGCTTTTCTTCCTTTTCCCCAAAGAAAAATTATGCCTCTTATGGTTGAAAAATTGCCTCCGAACCAATTTTTATGAATCCAGAAACGTTAAATCTTGCAGAATTTAACTTTTTAGTGCTTTTTA
>CALGLY010000104.1 GCA_937959095.1 uncultured Saprospiraceae bacterium | reverse complement strand
CCAATTATCACAACCATTATTCACCATCATATCATCCAACTCACTTGCCACGAAAGTCGTATTGCTTTCATCGCAGTAGAGTTCTACATCTGCTGGAAAATTTACTAGCCAATCGCTTTGGTGTTGTACCAAAATAGTACCCTGACGCGTAGCGGATTGATTGCCACATTGGTCGAATACTTGGAAATAATATTTCAATACACCATTTCTACAAGCAGTATCGAAACCTGAAAAGTCTGTATTTACAATTTCTACATTCAAACCGGAAACAACTGAACAGTTGTCGCTGCCATTCAGTGCTCCGATCTGTTGTGTAGTTAACAAGTCTTTAATTGTTGCGGCTCTTTCGCTTTCCGTCTCTAAAGCCACTAGGTCTACTAAGGTATTGATGAAAATATCATCACAAGTCACCTCTGTATTTACATCTTGTACCACAGGTGCTATTTTATCTTGTAGCATCACTTCCACCATACAAATATTGGAATTACCACTTGTAACTACTACTCGGAAGACGACCATTGTAGTACCACCACAACCATCTTCCAAATCATAAGCTGAGAAAGATACAAAATCACCATAGTCTTCCTCTTCTGGGAAGCCATCGCCATCGCTATCACTATCCATGCGTGCTACTTTGAAGATGAGTCCGCCACAGTTATCGTAGCTACCATCATCGAAGGTAGCAGCAGGTACATCTACCGTACAGTCATTGTTCAAAGCCACTGTTCGGATTTGCTCACAGATGGTAGTTGGTGGCACAATGTCCATCAATAATACCGTATCCATACGGCTCGATGAATTGCCACAAGCATCTGTAGCTGTAGTTTTGATAATTACTTCTTCGCCAATATTGAAATTATCGAAGGTAACGCCATTCGGGTCGAATACGCGCGTGTCCGTATCTATCTGCACGAAGGCTGTAATATTAGAACATTCATCCACAATATTTGGTGGATAGAACGTTACGCTGCCCGTACAAGCTTCGCCTGTATTGTCCGTGATAGTATATGGAATAGAGTCTAGAATAATAGGGGCATCAATGTCACTTACTTTTATAACTTGTGGAATCGAACCATTAAATTCAATGATGCCATTGCACCAGTTGTATACTGTCCATTCTCTGAAAAATTTGTAGCCACCGCCACAGGTCGGGATAGGCGCACCATCTGACCAGTCAATAGCATAGCCACACTCGGAATGGGATAAATCAATTGGAATTTCATCGCCCGAGCCATCTGTCACTTCATAGTCGCCATTCGTAAGTGGGTTTCCACCTACCACGGTGGTAGAAGTGTTATCAAAATTCGGGATATAAGAAGCATATGCTCCTCTTGGATCGTTAGCAGGACGGCCGTCTGCCACCCAATGTTCCCAAGCTGCTTGCAATTCGTGTGGGTCTATATCTAAATTACAAGAAACTTCTATTTCTGGAATAGGTGCAACAAATTCAGGCTGCAACACAAATAATTCTTGTGTGTAGGTAGCTTCATTACCACATCTATCGGTAGAGCGCAATTCGCGCTTATAAGATGTAAATACGGCTGCTAGATAGGTATTACCTGTCCAATCGGTCACGGTTTGTTCTTCCGCGCAATCCATTGGCATTTCTACCCATTCTGAAGCAGAATTTTGAAGGTGACAATTCTCTGTAGTCTGCAAGCTAGAAGCACCTGAAATATTCAAGGTAAGGCCTAATTGAGATAGATAAAGCTGCGCTCCCATACCTGTACTATCAGGAGATGAGCCATTTAAAATCTCTAAAATTCCATTATTTTCATAGCAAGGAATAGCCAAAGCTGGCGGGCCACCTGTCACTACAGGAGCGACCTTATCTTCTACTAAGATACGTCCCCAGCATTCATCTACTATCGGGGCATCATCGTAATCATAGCCATCAAAGAAATCGCCATCACAATCTGCATCATTCAGATAGTGACGTTTTACATTTATATCGAATTGTGAACCACAAGGCACTTCGCTAAAATCAACCAAAGGATAACCTTCGATAGTTGTACCAATTACTTGTGCAGCTCCCATCTCATTGATGGTGATTTCGTAGCTAAAAACAGGAATTAATGCACCATCAATTGGGCGTACTACATAATCAGGTTCACAAACATCTTCTAAAATTAAATCTGGTGTAACGGTTACCACACATTCGCTGCTTAGCGATACATTGATATTATCATTACAACCTAGCGTAGGTGCGAGTACACTAATTCGTGCCACACATTCCTTATCTCCATAAGGCATAGTAGTGAAAACTACATCATGTTCACCAATAGGAAATTGTGCGCCCACAGTTCCTGTACCTGTGCCTAAAATAGTTTCAGGCAATCCATCTACACAAGAACCGCTTATAGCAAAAGTGCCATATTCATTACACATCAAATATTCTGGAACTGGAATTGGAACATAACGCGTTCCACTATGACAATCAGCTACTACTACATATTGTCGAAAGCCATTAAAGTCATCCATTCTACCGCAATCTAGGTAAGTGTTTTCTCTAGGAGTACACTGTACCTCCGCCCGAAAGCCAGCCCCTTTTACATAGTCACCATTACGCGAAAATTTAAGGGTAATGCAACCAGTAATATTCTCACAGGATGCCTGTACCCAACCACCACCAGGCGAGTCAGCTACTGAAACACCCGAGCCAGAACCTGCTAAAGGTCCTTCCGCGGTGAACATTGGTGCAGTAATATCATCTCCATCGAAGGCCATTATTTTATCACCAAAGGCGATATCGAAGGCTTGAAAGGTAAGCATGATGGATTGCGAACTTGGCGTTTCTGGACAAATGGTTAGGATGTCCGTGTATGCTACACCATCATTATCGGCATAGGGTCCATTATTTCCGCCACTATCATAGACGTGTCCATCGCATTGTGTCACCGTCGAGCTAATGCCCGTGTCGGTGAAAAAGGTTTGGGTTTGTGCAAAGGCACTACAGCAAGTGAAAGCGGCTACCAACAAGCTTAGCAACGCTTTCCATTTATTCAGAGGATTCATTCCTGTTGTGTTTAATAAAATACTTAAATAGGTATGAGATATGAGATATGAGATATGAGACTTATTCTCATATCTACCATCTTACATCTATTACAGATATAATTCTTCCAGCTATCGGGCGTACAAGACGCTGATAATCAGATGTCCTTATCCATCAAAACTTGTTATAAAAACAATGATGAATTAGGTCTTAACTTTTATTTATTGGATGCTTTAAACTACGAATTGCCTATAGCTAAATGCTAAAGCAAAATCTAATAAAAACACCAATAAACGTTAGTCGGAAAAGGTGGAATGATAGAAATGAAATTGGGATGAATAAATTGAAGATAGTGCAAGGCTACAACGCGCTCTGGCACTAGCACGCATGTACATAAATCGAGTCATGGGACAGTTGTTTTAGTAAGCTGCTTTTTTTGTAAGTAGGTTGCTTGAATTAATTTTCGATTGGATAGGCGGCAAGTAACTTGATTGTATCAAGTACAGGTTGTCACATCCATAAATTCTTTAAAACTACTTAGCTGCTTTGTGTGTAAACGATTCTTACTTTATAATCTCTGTTAGGGAATTTGTAAAAAATAATCTACCAGTTGGACAGGATAATTGTCCGCCTAAAAAACATAAAAAATAGTTCCGTAACTATGGCTATGCAACGATTTTTTAAATTCTTTACGCGAAAAATTCTCTCTGTCGAACTGGTA
>CALGLY010000103.1 GCA_937959095.1 uncultured Saprospiraceae bacterium | reverse complement strand
CAAAAATTGTCAAAGAACCTGATTTTATTTCAAGGAATGAATATATTATAGAAGAGGATAATGGCTACTACACTTTTGCGAGTATCGCTTTCTTAGCGAATGGTGATTTTATCTGTGGCGGTTCGTATAGAAACACTTCTTCTCATGGTGCTTCCTTAAGTTATATTTATGCTTCAGGTACTCGAAAGTGGACGCTTCAAGATCCTATTCTTGAAAATGATTCTCAAACTCATGTTTTTGGTGCGGTTATAGAAGACTTGATCTTGCAAGAAGATGATAAACTATTAGCTATTGGTAGGGTTGGTTACCTCTTCCAGCGGGACATCTTGGAGCTTCGGGCTTTTTTTCTTAGTGTTGATGAGCTTACTTCTATTGCGCCAAGAAAATAAATTCTGGATTCTACCTATCTCCTAATCTACGATGGAAAACACCATCGGGTATTGAAATGGGTGAAGGAGTGTGTATAACAAATTACACTTTTTATCGGCTTCTTTCCTATAAGCCGATAAATTTTGTGTGGAATTTACCCGCCAATGGGAAATTGGCAGATAAACCGTCATTCAACATTTGTGCAATTTGTTATACACACGGTGAAGGAATAAGCTGCTGTGTCTATTCAATAATTTTCTATCTTTACTTCAAAATAGGTTAAGCCAAAAACATGGAACGGAAAGAATATCCACTCGTTTGTTTTCAGATAAAAGAAGATGCTGTATTGGGCGTGTTGCTAAGTAATTATTATTACGAAGTAGTCCAAAAAGATATAAAGAGCGTGCGCTCTGCTATGGGGTCGCATTTGCAGAAAGAATATAAAAAATTCAATTGGTACCCTGATTTTGATGCCCAACAGCCCAAATTAAAGGTGATTAATGTTCCCATTCGTCCTGTCTATCGCACGAAAACGGGTTCGTATCCCTTATCTGAGATAGTCCGCGTGCCAATACCTGTGGTACATGGCGAGATTGGTCCGAATGATTTTGTGTGTTATTTGCCCCTTTTCAAAGAAAGTTTTCACTACTACGATGAAAAGCAATTTCGTCCCTTAGTGAAGCATTTTGTCACGACCTATTTCAATGATAAAGCCCCCGAAGATATTTATCCCTTCTTGCAATTTGCAGAAGCGCAACTCGAATTTGTATCGCTGCGCGTGAATACGCAACGCAACTATAATTGGAATTGGGAACACAACCAACGTTACCGCACCTTGGAACGATTGGCTGAAAAATTGCCCCTACCCAAAGCCACCCGTCGTGCCGGAACAGCCTTGCCTGAGGTCGCTTGGGAACTAGAAGCACGGGTAGAAGAATTGGTAGAAAAACTCCTCAATTCCAAATCGAATGTATTGGTAGTGGGTGCGCATAGTGTCGGGAAAAGTGCCGTGATTCAGCAAGCCGTGAAGCAGATTACGAATCGCTCGCGTACTCAAAAATTAGATGTATCCTTTTGGCGCATTATGCCACAGCGAATCACTGCAAGCGCGAAATACTTAGGCGAATGGCAACAAACCGTAGAAAGCCTAGTCAATGAACTCACGATAGCGAATGGCACGCTTTGGGTCGAAAATATCATCCAATTATTGCTGTCGGGTGGGGAAGGAGCAGAAGATAGTGTAGCGGCTTTTATGCTCCCTTTTTTGCAAGAAGGAAAGCTCCAATTACTAGGCGAAGCCACGCCGCAAGAACTGGAAAGTATGCGTCGGTTGCTGCCGGGCTTTGTAGAAAATTTTCAGATTTTGCGCGTAGAGGAACTCCCCGAACCGAAGATTCAGAATATCCTCGCCAAGTTCGCGACCTATGCCACACAGAAGTATCAAATCCAAATTACGCAGCCTGCGCTCATGCAGACCTATCGCTTACTGAATCGTTATTTTCCTTATGAAGCCTTTCCTGGAAAGGGCATAAAGTTTTTAGGGCGCAGCCTAAATGAAGCAAAACTAAATGGAGAAAATCGTATTCAGCAAAGCGATGTGACGCAGCATTTTATTCAACAAACGGGGCTGCCAGAACTCTTTTTGCGCGATGATTTGGTATTGGACCCAACGGAAGTACGTGGCTTTTTCAATAGTAAAATAATAGGGCAAAATAGCGCGATAGAGAAGCTTTGCGACATCGTGAAGGTCTATAAAGCAGGACTAAATGACCCAAATAAGCCGATAGCGACCATGCTATTTGCTGGGCCAACGGGCGTAGGAAAGACGGCAAGCGCGAAGGCACTCGCTAATTATTTTTTCGGGAAAGGGCAGGAACGCACGCCACTTATTCGGATAGATATGAGTGAATTTCAGCATCCATCGCAGATTGTTCGATTCATTGGTATCGGGAAAGAAGTCGGACAATTGGTGAAAGATGTTCGGGAACGTCCCTTTTCGGTTTTGCTCTTGGATGAGGTCGAAAAAGCAAACCCTGCCATTTTTGATGCCCTGATGACGGTACTCGATGAAGGAATGTTAGTCGATCATTATGGACGAACGACCAACTTTCGGAATACGATTATCATTATGACAACCAATCTGGGCGCGTCGAATCGGCAATCTATTGGCTTCCAACAGACCACTTCTGATGAGGCATTATATCAGGCAGCTATCGGGCAGCATTTCCGTCCTGAATTTGTGAATCGTATTGATCATATTGTATTATTTCAGTCGCTCAATGCTGAAAATATAGCTGCTATTACACGTATAGAATTGGAGCAACTAAAACAACGCGAAGGTTTCGTGAAGCGTGGTTTGGAACTTGATTTTAGCGAAAAATTACTGAACTATATCGCCTCGGTGGGCTTCGATGCGGCTTATGGTGCGCGTCCGCTACAGCGTGCCGTAGAGCAAAATATTACTGGTCCAATGGCGAAATGGCTATTGAA
>CALGLY010000102.1 GCA_937959095.1 uncultured Saprospiraceae bacterium | reverse complement strand
GCAGAGTTGTTAAGTTCTGTTAATAATAAAAAAAGCTGTAATCTTGCACCAAATTAACTTTGGAATGACATTTACAGATTGTTTTTCTACATTGACTGACCCACGACGTAAACAAGGCTTACGAGTGGATTTAGAACAAATATTATTTATGACAGTAATCAGCTATTTAGCTGGCTACGTTGGCTATCGAGGAGTAAGCCGTTTTTCAAAAGAGAATTCGGATTACTTTACAGAAATATTAGCCTTACGTCATGGTGTACCCAGCCATGTTACGTTTCGCGAGGTTTTGATGAATATTGATAAAAAAGAGCTTATTGCTGCTTTTAATCAATGGAGTCAACAGTATGTTCCTCTTCAAAAAAACGACTGGCTAAGTACAGATGGTAAAACATTAGGAGCTACAGTTACAAATACTCAAAACAAGCATCAAGATTTTGAAGCAGTTGTTAGTTTATTCTGTGCAAAAAGTGGTTTAATTTGCGCAGTTGAACACTACCGTAAAAAATCTAAAAATACTGGTGAAGCTCCTTTAGCTCGTCATCTTATGACTCAACTCAAGGATATGGAGTTGATTTTCACTATGGATGCTTTAAATACCCAAAAAAAACGATGCGTCAAGTCGTAGACTCGGGCAATCATTACGTAGGACAAGTTAAAAAGAACCAACCTAATCTCCTTAAAGCTATCGAACAAGTGAAATTGGAACAAATTCCAATTGATATGTATAGTTACACCGAAACAAAAAGAGGTGTTACCACAACTTGGTCTGTTCATCTTTACGAAGGACATGTTGGTCAATTGCACAAAGAATGGGCAAATTTAAACCGTATTGTTGAAGTTCATAAAGTTGTACAGGCAGCTTTTAAAACTACTCACAGTAGCAGACATTATATATCTGATGTCAAAAATAATAATGCCGCATTCTTTCATGAAGGCATTCGTGCTCATTGGCAAATTGAAAACAATGTTCATCGAACAAAAGACATGTTTCATAAAGAGGACGGCAATCTTATTAAAAAGAAAAATGGTCCGATTAATATGTCTATTATCAGTAGTATTACCATCAATATTCATCGTACTCACAGTAATGCATCAATGCCTGATAACCAAATTAAATTTTGCTGCCACTTGAAACAAACTGTCAAAAATTATCAACTCGTATAGAACTTAACAACTCTGGGGTAGACGGTGGAGGGGCGGACATCTTCGATATCCTTGACGGTGGACGGTTATGTGGTGTTTTTATTATTCATTCTTGCGTTTTCGGTAGTGTCTTCTTAGTTTTAGATAAAGTCTTGGTGCGATTCTTTCTACTATTTTTATAGGAAAAAAAACAAAGATATAATACAAACCAATGCCTATGTAATGGGGCAGTCTGCTGAAAGCATAGCCCAATTTAAGTACCCAATGGTAGAAATCGTGCAAGGCATGATAAATCGGAAACCGCCAAAGTAGTATTATTTTGAAATGTTCGATTTGAAATAAAGCAAGATAGCCTACAATTATCAGCAAACTACTCCAATGCAAAGGCAAGCAAAGTCCTAACAAAACGAATGCTAACCAAGATTCATAAAAAATATTGTTGACAGTAAGACAACTAACTAGTTGCCTTACCGTCAAGCGAAGCGCCCCTCCACCGTCTAACGTCCACCGTAAAAAGAAAATTATGCCTTTAATTATAACAGAAGAGCAGGCGATGCTAAAAACGTCTGCCCAAGAATATTTGAAAGATCGTGCGCCTGTGGCTGCGCTCCGTGCCTTGCGTGATGAACGCAACGAGACTGGCTACGACGCGAACGTGTGGCAGGAAATGGCTGAAATGGGCTGGGCAAGCCTCACCATTTCGGAAGCGGATGGTGGCTTGGACTTTGGTTATGTCGGACTAGGACAAATACTAGAACAAACTGGTCGCACCTTGACTGCTTCACCACTTATTTCCACGGTACTTTTAGGCACTACAACGATCAATCTTGCGGGAAGCACAGCGCAAAAAAGTGCGTTATTACCTGCCATTGCTAGTGGTGAATTATTAGTAACAGCAGCTTTCGATGAGTCGAATCGGCACAACCCAAGCAAGGTAGAAATGACTGCTACCCTATCAGGTGATGGGTACATCCTAAATGGGCAGAAGGTTTTTGTACTAGATGGCCATGTGGCTGATAATATCATCGTTTCTGCAAAAACAGCGAATGGCATTAGCCTATTTATAGTGGATGCTACGAGTGCTGGCATTGAGCGCGAACGCACGATAATGATGGATAGTAGAAATGCTGCCATTGTGCGTTTCAATAATACAAAAATTCCCGCTTCTGCCCTACTTGGTGAAGAAGGAAAAGCAGCAGCAACTATAGAAAAAGTGTTAGATATTGCACGCATCGGACTATCCGCAGAAATGCTGGGTAGCATGCAAGAAGCTTTCGACCGAACGGTGGCTTATCTAAAAGAGCGAAAGCAATTTGGTCTAACGATTGGAAGTTTCCAAGCCTTGCAGCATCGTGCAGCACAGTTATTTTGTGAAATAGAATTATGCAAATCTATTGTACTGAAAGCCTTGCAAGCCATTGATGAAGATGCGGATAATTTGGATAATTTGGCAAGCATGACGAAAGCAAAAGTAAGCGAAACGATGCAGCTCGTAAGCAATGAAGGCGTACAGATGTTCGGCGGTATCGGAATGACAGACGATGAAGAAATCGGCTTCTTCCTAAAGCGCGGACGAGTAGCCATGCAGACTTTCGGCGATAGTAATTATCATTTGGATCGCTATGCTAGGTTAAATGGCTACTAAAGATAGTCTCAAATCTCATGTCTTAAAATCTCATATCTAATACTATTGAGAATCGAAAATCACATAACAGCGATTAGTCTAAAGGATAGAATCTTAGCTTCTTCGCGGCATATCTTAGCATTGGAAGGCTATAATGGCCTTTCTATGCGTAAGATTGCAAAAGCAGTGGACTGCAAAGCAGCGAGCATTTATCATCATTTTGAAAATAAAGATAAAATCGTTCATACACTTATTGATGAGGGCTATCAATTGCAATTGCAAGCAATGAACAACGCAATTGCGGACTTAGAAAACCCAATTGCTCGACTGGAAGCGCGGACGCGTGCCTATATTGATTTTGGCATAAATCATCCCGAATTATATCATATAATGTATATCCTCATCACGAAGGATATGGAACGCTACCCAAAAGAAAATTATCGTCGCAATAGTCATAATGTTATCCGAACGATAGAAGATTTGAATATTGCTGATACAGAAGACTTAATTACACTTCAAGCTGACCCTGTTATTATTGCTAGTACGGGCGCGGCTATGCTACACGGTTTGGTGTCTTTACTTATCTCCAATCGCTTGCATGTGAAACTTGATACCGATCAGTTTAAGGAAATGTTGGTGCAACAGGTTTTGGCTTTGTATGCGCCGAAGCGGGGTTAGTGGTAAAGTCTACGTCCACCTGTGCCCGATTTGCAAAAACTGCCAAAAAATCTGTAAAATATCCACTCCGACTCTTTACGATAAGTACGTCCCAAAACGCTCAAAGTGGCAAGTGTATCCGTTTGGGTTTTTCACTAAATAATCTTGGTGATACTCTTCTGCTGCCCATGCTTTAGTGAAGGCTTCGAGTGTTGTTGCCACTTTATCATCCCATTTTCCTGATGCGTTTACTATTCCAATTACCTCTTCTGCTACTTGCTTCTCTTCTTCATTTTGATAAAAAATAGCGGAGCGATAACTCGTCCCAATATCCCCTCCTTGGCGGTCAACAGTTGTTGGGTTGTGGATGCGAAAAAAGTAATCTAAAATCTCTTTATACGAAGTGATACTCATGTCGTAAGTCAATTCAATTCCTTCTGCATGCCCAGGGTGATTTCGGTAGGTCGGGTTGTCATTCGTTCCACCCAGATAAATAACCTCGGTGTCCGTAATACCTGGTCTGTTTCTGAAAAGATCTTCCATTCCCCAAAAACAACCACCTGCGATATATGCTTTTTTTATGTTATTCATTGCTCTTTTTTTTAGAAATATTCCCTTCTGTAAAATGTGTCTCGTGCGCTTCTACAAATTCCTCGTCCGACTGATTTATTAATCGCTTGAACACCGACTTTGTCACCCGTACATATTCCCCTTTTTCCGTATCAAAACCAATCCATTTAAAGCGATGCCCAAACGGACAGGGGGGCGCATCAGGACGTGTTCCTTTTCTCAATTGGTAGCGGCCGGGCGAAAAATTAAACACTTCACTCGTAATGACCGCTAGGTTGTATTTCCTTGGTTTTGCTTCCATTTCTGGTATTTTGTAAATTAAATAAGTTTAATTTACAAAGTACTAATTCCAATTTAATTGTTTTCTTTCCTGCCAATACTGCGCTGGACTAATCGCTAGTTTTTTCAAAGCAGTAATGTCTTTTTCCTCTAATCTAAAATCCTGCGCTCGCAAATTATCTGATAAATGTTGCTCGTTAGATGCACCACTCAATACTTTGTCAATAGAAACGCTGTCCACACAAAATCGTAGCGCGATAGCATCTATTCCAACCTTGTATTTTTCAACCAATCTGCTCAATAATCTATAAGTTGTGGCGTAGTTCGGATATTTATCATTAGGAAATATCCGCCCATTTGCCAAGGCTTCTTTGATGACTAATTTCTTATTTTGATTCGAAAACTTATCCGCTATCTCTGCCAAACTTTGGTCAAAAATATTGTAGGTCACCTGAAAAACATCAAATAACTGTTTGCCGTCTAGCTCAATCTCTATCGCCTCCTTCAAGACTTCAACTTGATTTGCACCTGTTGTAGTCAGTCCTATTAATAGATTATGTTGTTCTTTCAATTCCGCTAAACGGTTGAGAATAGCTTCATTTTTTAAAACACCCGTCTCAAAGGTGGCAGAATGAATTTGATAAACCCGTAGATGTGGCAAAAGTTGTTTTGACTGCTCCCATTGTTCATTGAGTTTCTGCAAAGAATGTTCTTTCACCTCGTGTTCGGTTGCGTTTAAATTGAAATCTGCCACATAGGTGTACCCCCATTTCGTTGCTACTTCAATAGCTGCGTCCTCTTTTTTCATGACCCAATCTATTAGCATTTGCTCTGCCATGCCATAGCCAGGGGCAGTATCAAAATAGCGAACACCTTGGTCATAGGCAGTATTCAAAACAGCCATTCCTTCTTGCCTAAATGCTACTAAAGAAAAAGTCTTGTCCTTCTCTGTTTCACGTTTTAAATTGATGTAGGTCGGACGACCAATAGCAGCCGTACCGAGTCCAATTTTATTGTTCATGTTCGTCTTCATAGTTAATAAGTACTCGGATATAATTATTCTTGAAATTAAAACAGTTTCGAAACAGTTTAACCTATGAACTACAGGACAACATCGAACAGCCCACTTTATGCCTAGCCCATTCTGGTCTTTTAGCAAACCATTTTTCATTTTTAGGCTGCTCGTCGTAAGGCTTTTTCAGCATTTGGTACAGTTCATCAATTAAGGAGTAGTCCCCCTTATCCGCTTTGTCAATCGCCAGTTGTGCCATATAATTACGTAGGACATACTTTGGATTTACGGTATTCATTAAAACACGACGTTCGTTATCCGAAATGTTCTCCTCTTTTAGTCGGTTCAGATATTTATCAAACCAGAGTAGCCATTTCTTTAGCATTTCATCTTTCACTTCTGCGGGCTTGTAAAATGCCTGCATGATAGGTTCTAAAAACGTTTCTCCCTCGGCAGTCTTAGCATCACGGCTGATGTGAGCAAGATTCCGAAAGAAGATAGTCATATCTGTCTCCGTTAGTTGCAGCATTTTTTCTAATTCTCTAATCATTTCTTCATCCTCTTCTCGCTCGGTTTGGAAACCTAATTTCTGCCGCATCATTGCCGTATATTTCTCCGAATATTGCGCTTGGAATTTTTCTAAAACATCTTGTAGCGGCTTGGTGTTTTCTGTCAGTTGTACTAAGGCATTTCCTAACTGCAAGAGATTCCAAAGGGCCATTCTACCTTGATAAGAAAACCGATAGCGTTTCCCCTGTGCATCCGTGGTATTAGGTGTCCAATTTTCATCGTAGCCTTCCAACCAACCATAAGGTCCATAATCAATAGTCAAACCCAGAATGGACATATTATCTGTATTCATCACTCCGTGAACAAAGCCTACTCTTTGCCAATGAATAATCATGTCAAGCGTCCGTTTTGCTACTTCTTGAAAGAACTGTGCGTAACCTTCTTTTGTACCTGCTTCGACATTCGGAAAAAAGTGGCGAATAGTATAATCCGTCAGCTTTTTTAGGTTTTTCATATCGCGTCTTGCAGCAAATATTTGAAAATTACCAAAGCGAATAAAAGAAGGCGCAACTCGACAAACTACCGCACCTTTTTCATAGGCAGCATTGCCATCGTAAAGTACATCGCGCAATACTTGGTCACCTGTCAATGAAAGCGAAAGCGACCTAGTAGTGGGTACGCCTAAATGGTACATTGCCTCGCTACACAAATGCTCTCGAACGGAGGAACGAAGGACGGCTAATCCGTCTGCCGAGCGAGAATAGGGAGTTTCCCCTGCTCCTTTTAGTTGAAGTGTCCAGCTTTTGTTATCATGCTCTACTTCAGTCAGATTGATTGCTCGACCATCGCCTAACTGCCCTGCCCAAGAACCAAACTGATGTCCACCATAACACATCGCATAAGGTGCCGTATTTTCTATAACTTTTGCACCTGAAAATACGTGTAAAAACGCTTTGGAATGCTTGTCTTCCTCTGCCAGTCCAATGGCTTCGAGCATTTCATCCGAGACGTGCAGTAAATTAGGTTTAGAAGGCGTTCTTGGTGTGGCATAAGAATAAGCTGCTTCAAAGACCTGTCTGCGCGTATTATTATGGTTAGGATCAGCAGAAAGTTCTTTATTGAAAGTATCTTTTATATTTAATTTCATAGTCGAGATTTCCTTTCTTTTTTGTTTTTAACTAATTATTTCCCTACACCTTTTCCTCTCCATTTATACGGCACTTCGGAATGTTCTAAGTAAAGTTTTCCATCGCGTCCTTTATTCCAGATGATACTTAGTAGTCCTTCAAGTTAATAGTGTCGGATAGCTTGCCTGATTTTTTTCGCTAATCAAGGCACAGAGATGAGTTTATTTTAATTGTTGCTTTTACAAACCATACTCAATTGTGATAGGATTACTTTCTAATTCAATTTTAGGAACTAAACGCCACAAGCTATCAAGTAATTCATTTTCGCGATTGATTTTATAATAGTTTTCTTCTTCTCCTTCCTCTAAATACCAAGCTATTAAACTTGAATCAATTTGTAGTATATCACTAAAAAGAACGTCCTCACTTGTCTTCGTTGAATAACGATATTTAAGCGTATAGATACCTGGCAATAAGAAATTCATGCCATCTAAATTGTGAGGAGGGAAAAAATCATGTGTATTGCTTCTCTCATAAGGATTAAAGCTCTTATTAGATTCAACTCTTTTAAAATCCTGCTCTCTTAATTCATTTACATTTGCACATCCAAATTTTAAAAAATCTATAAATCCAAAGAATTGATGTCTTACTAAAAGTTTACTTATTGGTAATCGGAAACCTAAACTTGAACCGTCCAAACTACCGACCATTAATAGCGATGAATCCGTTTTATTGATTATTTCTACTTCGATATCTGGTACTTCTCCAAGCTTGTATTTTCGCTTATTTACTTTTAAAACACAAACTA